>CAJQJX010000016.1 GCA_905478795.1 uncultured Flavobacteriales bacterium | reverse complement strand
ATGGATTCACTGTCGCAGATTGTGTTGGGTGCCGCTGTGGGAGAGGTGGTGTTGGGACGCCGCATCGGCAACCGGGCTATGGTGTGGGGCGCCGTGGCGGGTACGATTCCCGATATGGATGTGCTGGGCAAGTTTTTCCTGAGCGAATTGGACAACCTTGGTTTCCACCGTGGCATCAGTCACTCGCTGCTTTTTTGTGTGCTGGGCGCCTTGGCCTTTGGGTGGGTGACGCACCGGCTGTACCGCAGCCAATACCACGCTTGGATGGCCGTAGCCACTAAGGCCACGGCAGCCGTGCTGATCGGGTTCGTGGTCAACTTCATCACACAGATTGTATCCCCCGGCGGATGGTGGCCTGTGGCCTTGTATGTGCCACTGGCGGGCGCTTGGCTTTGGCGACACGCCCAGAAGCGCTATTTCCAGGGCGATTGGCAGGTACCCGATGCGGACCTCAAGGGGTGGGTGCTCCTGTTTTTCTGGGGCTTTCTGACCCACACCCTGCTCGATTGCTTCACCACGTATGGAACCCAGTTGTTTGCGCCCTTCGCAGACACCCGTGTGGCGTGGGGGACCATCGCGGTGGCCGACCCGCTGTGGACGTTTCCCTTTCTGTCTTGCTTGCTTGTGGCGGCGCGATTCGCCCGTGAGGACAGGCGCCGCCAGCTGTGGAACGTCATCGGGTTGGGCTGGTGTTGCTTCTATCTCGCGCTGACGGTATTGAACTACCATCACGTTCACCAAACCTTTGAAGAGGCGCTGCAGGCGGACACAAAGAGCTACGAGAAATTCCACATCACGCCGACCATCTTCAATAATCTCCTTTGGAATGTGGTGGTGGATGCAGGAGACGAATACCTGCTGGCCCAGTATTCCATTCTCGACGAAATCCCCATCACCTTTCACCCTGTAGCAAAGGGGTACGACCTCTTGCACAACTTCGACACCGACGAGACGATCGGGGTGTTGCGGTGGTTCAGCGCCGGCTACCTCAATGCGGTGCTGCGCGACGACGGGAGCTTGCAGGTCAACGACCTCCGTTTCGGCAGCTTCTCGGGGCGCGGTGCGGATGCCGACGATTACATCTTCCGGTTCAAGCTGGTCGACCGGGGCCCCGACGAAGCTTATGGCTTCGAGCGCGCCCAGGGCGGACCGCCCGATACCAAGGCCGAGGATATGATGATCGGGCTGTTCAATCGGGCCGGCGGCCTCGCGCCCGAGGATGTGACGGAGGTAACGCCGTGATGTGGCTTTCATTTACTGCTGAAAACGTGTCATGACCTCGGTCACCTGTTTGAGGTAGGAGCGGATGCGCCTAAATTCAGGGTGTGAGCGGTCAAGACGATTACATCGAGGTGAACCGGGCGGCGTGGAACCTTCGCACGGAGATTCATGTCGCCTCGGATTTCTATGACATGCCTGGGTTCAAAGCCGGAGCGACTTCGTTGAAGCCCTTCGAGCTGAGGCTTCTTGGCGATGTGACGGGACGGTCCGTCCTGCACCTGCAATGCCACTTTGGTCAGGACACCCTTTCACTGTCCAGAATGGGGGCGAAGGTCACCGGAGTTGATTTCTCGGATGCGGCGCTGCAGGTTGCCCAAGAGACTGCGGACGAGCTGGGCCTTTCGGCGCAGTTTGTCTTGAGCGACGTTTTGAAACTCGATCTCGGAAAGACCGTGGATACCGTGTTTGCGAGTTATGGCGTGTTGGGCTGGCTACCGGATGTTGCTGCTTGGATGCAGGTTGCGGCGCGTCACCTTCCCCGAGGAGGTGAGTTGGTGTTGGTTGAATTTCACCCCCTGATTTGGCTGTTTGACCAAAATGCACCGGTCGATTATTTCCATTCTTCTGAGCCCGATGTCGAGACGCAAACGGGGTCATACACCGACGGGGGCAAGGACGTGGACATCACTTCCTGCTACTGGGACCACACCTTGTCGGATGTGCTGGAAGCGCTGCGCAGCGGTGGCTTTGAGTTGACTTTGTTTGAAGAGTATGACCATTCGCCGTATCCGTTGGCGGGGATGGTGGAAAGGGCACCGGGTGAATTTGTCCTGGAAGACAGGATTCAACAGCGCCTGCCGCATTGCTACGCCCTTCGCGCGCGCAAGTTGTGATGCCAGAGCGCGGTCCGCGTTAAAAGCCACTTCAGACCACGGGGGGTCATCGGACAATGAGGCGTTGGCGCCAGCGCCAGTCCGCTACTTCGATCACGTACAGTCCGCTGGGCAGCGCGCTCACGTCGAGGGTGGATTGCGGTCCGGAGGCGCTGTGCTCGCTGATGACGCGGCCTTGAGCGTCGCGGATGAAGGATGTCCATTCGCCGTCAGAGGCGGAGTGGGACAGCGTGACCTGACCGCCGGTGGCGGGGTTGGGATACATGCGGACCGCGGTGGCGACTTGCTCACGGATGTCACTGGTGTAATCGTATGCGCCACATTGGTTGGGATAGGAAGCACAGATCCATGAGGAGAGGGCGCCCGCGACCGTGGAGAGGGTCACATCGTAGGCGTCGGCGTTGGTGACGTGGGGCACGTGTCCGGCGCCGTCGATGGTGACGAAGCAGTGGGTGAGTCCGATTTCCTCGGCTTGCTCGTGGAGGGTGGCACTGCCGTCGACCTCGGTGACATTGAAGCCGAGCAGGGCAACTGAGCCGGTGCCGTAGGGGACGGTGCCGTCGGCGGTGCCGTGGACAGAGACGAGCGGGGCATCGCCGGCCTGCATCCAATCGGCATCCTTGAGGGCGCCAGAGACGTTGAAGATGCCCGCTACGTCCGAGCTGTAGCCGGGGTTGCCGGACGCGCCTTCAAGGCCGCCGCCCATACCGGGCTGGGACTGATCGATAACGGAGGGAATTTCGGATTCGTTGTCGACGTAGGCGTGGTGCAGAGCCAGGAATCCGCCGGCGGATACGCCGCCCATGTAAATGCGTTCCGGATCGATGCCCCAGGGATTGCCGTCTTCTTCCACAGACTTGCGGAAGTGCCGGACGGCGGCCCGTCCGTCATGAACGCCCCGCCAAACGGCGCGGATAAGTTCGTTTTCGAGGTCCAGCAGGTTGGCGATGCCCAAGCGGTAGGAGATGCTGGCCACCGCGTAGCCCATCTTGGCGAAGTCTTCGCACAAGGGGACCACGTCCATGCCATTGTTAGCGCCGGCGAGGAAAAAGCCACCGTGGGCGATGATGATCAATGGGCGGTTCGCCTCACCATTGCCCACCGCCTCATAGAAGTCGAAGTCGAGTTCCGTGTCGAGGCCCAGGGCATCGATGTTTTGGCCGTACACGTGTCCCTCTGATACCGAGACATTCTCGTAGGTCGAGGTGAAGCGATAGCGCTCCCCGTCGCATTCGGATTGAGCAAGAATGGGGGTGATGCTCACGACAATGGTCGAGAGCATGCTGCATAGTCGGTTCTTCATGGTGGCGGGGTTGGCAAGGTCCGAGGCAATGTAAAGCGTGATTTGGAATTGGATTCCTTCCAAATTTCTCAAGCGCCTCTCAAGTTTGGTTTGGAAATAGAAATGACTGATATTGAGTCATGTACAGATTTACTCTTGTCTTGGCGCTTGTTCCTGTTGCGGTCATGGCGCAGGTCAATCCCAACTATGACCCCGATTACAATGGGGACGGATGTCACACGATTGCGGACCTGATTCCTTTTTTGCAAGTATTCGGAGGATGCACAGACACGGCAGATGTGTGGATGTGTGGAGAGGCCTTGACTTTTGATGGGCACCAGTATGCGACCACCGCGGTGGGAGAGCAGTGTTGGTTTGCCGAGAATTTGCGCAGTTCACATTATGCCAATGGTGATGCTATCCTGACCAATATCAGTGACAGTGCGTGGCAGGACTATCCCGCTACTGGCCGCATGGCGGTGTATGGAGATGGAGATGATTGTGTGGGATATGCCTTGGATCTCGATGCGTGTGATACCGTGCAGTCTTTGGTAGAATACGGCAGACTGTACAATTGGTATGCTGCCACTGATGCCCGCAACCTCTGCCCGATAGGCTGGCACGTTCCGAGCGATGAGGACTGGATGGCGTTGGAAATGGCCATGGGAATGACCCAAGAGGAAGCCAATATCGAAGGTTGGAGGGGCACTGATCAAGGGGATCAGTTAAAGTCAACTGAGGGATGGTACTTGAACCAATGGTGGGATGGCAATGGCACCGACTCCGTTGGTTTTGCCGCTTCTCCTGGAGGGGTTCGATACAGCAATGGCTCCTACAGCACAGCCGGAGCGAGTGGATGGTGGTGGAGTACCAATGGCAGTTTTCAGTTTGCGTGGTATAGACGGCTGAAAGACACTGAATCGGGCATCTGGAGGTCAAACAGTGTTCCCTTTAATGGATTTTCCGTCCGGTGCCTCCGGAATTCAGAAGAATAGAGTGCGGCACAGGCATTGACATGCCTTGTTCGCATGGCATTTGAAGGAGGATACGCCGTCAAACCCGGCGAGCACTTCCTCGACACATTAAAAGAAGAGGCAGACTGAACCTGTCGGGCCCGGTCACATTTTTATGTGCGAAATTGTATTTGGATTGAATCCACCCATTTCGGAAAAAGAGGGGGCTGCACCCCACTTTAGCAAATACCCCCCCATGAAATCCATTTTCATTCTGAGCGATGTTTGGTGTGCGACGAGATGTGTCAAAAAGCTCTTCTGTGGGGTTTTCTTCTGTTTTTTGGGTTCAAATGTGTTGGCGCAGCAGGCGGCCATTCTCAAAGTCAGCGTGTCCGACCCCCTTGCAGGTCGTTACTCAATGGGTCTGGAGAAGCCCATCGCGAAAGGGCTGAGTGTGGCTGTGGAGTGGGATTATCTCAATAAAGAGGTGTTCTTGGAATCTGAACACCCTTGGTATATGCCCTTGACTGCGAGGAAGAAAGGGTTTGTTTGTGAGCCCCAAGTGCGGTTGTATCGTGGCGAGGTTTTGAGTGGGACCTATATTTCTCTTGGTGGTTTCTTTGGTTTGGCCGAGTACACCACGGAAACGGGTTGGATTGATAATTCGGACTGGTCCTCTGTGGGAGTAACGTGCCACATCGGACACCAATTGCGTCTGGGCCGTTTGGTGTTGGACGGTTATGCCGGTTGCACATGGGCCGACGATGAATACCCGCTGCCTTATTGGGAATCTACCGCATTGTTTCCGCCGCCAAATGGTCTGCGTTTCTCAGGAGGCCTTCGACTCGGTATCGGCAAAGCCCAGTGAGACCTTGGGATTGATTTCTAGATAGGAGAAGGGGCTTGACTCTTTTTCGTGGGCGGCGTATCTTAAGTAGATGTCCCGTTTGACTGTTAGGAGGGTTCTATTTGGTTTTGCCTTGATGTCTGTCGGCGTGCTCCAGGCTCAGACTGCGTGTCCCAATCCTTACGATGGCAATGGCGATGGTGTGGTGGCCATTGGTGATTTGCTGGATTTGCTTGGACTTTTTGGTGACAGCGACGGGGACGATGACGGGACATGGGACAGCTTGGATTTGTGCACGGACTCCACGGCATGCAATTTCATGGCGAACCCTACCGAGACCTGTTCCTACCTCGATGCGCTCGGTGTTTGTGCCGGTGGCTGCACGGGAGACAGCGACGACGATGGCATCTGTGATGACCAGGACACCTGCGAGGGGGCGTTGGATGCGTGCGGTGTGTGCAATGGCCCAGGTCCTACGGAAGTGATCATCGTGGACATCACCATCCAGTATGATAGCGTCTACGCCGAAGCCATTGACACCTGGTATGTGTTCGAGGTGGGAGCCGATACGACCTTTGAATTCACCTGTCCGCCGCCACCCCCTCCGTGTGGCGATCCGGTGGCCTTCGGCGGGTATGATTATGCGACTGTGGAAATCGGCGATCAATGCTGGTTCGCAGAGAATGTGCAGAGCTTGGAATACGCCAACGGCGACCCCATCCCCGCCAACCTCAACGACAACCAATGGGGGTCGACCTCGACCGGCGCGACCATCATCTTCGGCCAGGAGGACGGATGTTCCGAGGATGCGCCCGACATCGACGCCTGTGACCCTGTGGTTGCCCTGGCAGAATACGGCCGCCTCTACAATTGGTACGCCGTCAACGACAGCAGATCCCTCTGCCCCGAGGGCTGGCATGTGCCCACCGATAGCGAGTTCTACGCCCTGGGCTCTGCCTTGGGCGGGTATCCCGTCGCGGGAGAGAAGATGAAGACCACCTCAGGGTGGAACTACAACGGACAGGGCACCAATACCAGTGGATTCTCGGGCCCTCCGGGCGGCAAACGCAGCGAGAGCAGCGGCTACTTCAGCCTAGCCGGGGAGAATGCATTCTTCTGGACTTCCACGCCTTACGCCAGCCTGGCCCGATACCGGGAGCTGAAGTTCAACAGCAACAGCCTCCATTCCTCTTACTCGGACCGCGGCAACGGCTACTCCGTCCGCTGCCTGCAAGATGCACCCTGATTCCAGGTTCAGCGGTTGTCAGACTGTGAATTTGAGCTTGCGTTCGATGGCCTGAATCATCGTATTGGCGATGTCTGTGCCCGTGGCTTTTTCTATGCCTTCCAACCCGGGTGAAGAATTCACTTCGAGCAGGAGTGGCCCCTTGTTGGAACGGATGATGTCCACGCCGGCCACCGCGAGATTGAGCACCTTGGTCGCCTTGAGTGCCAGTTTCCTTTCTTCGGCAGTAATCTTGATGAGGGAGGCTTGACCACCTTGGTGAATGTTCGCCCGGAATTCTCCCTTCTCGGCTTGGCGCTGCATGGCCGCGACGACCCTGCCATTTACCACGAAGCAGCGGATGTCTTGCCCGTTGGCTTCTTTGATGAACTCCTGAACGAGGATGTTGGTCTTCACCGACTTGAAGGCGTTGATGACGCTTTCCGCTGCTTTGTTGGTTTCTGCCAGGACCACGCCGCGCCCCTGGGTGGATTCCAGGAGTTTGATGATCAAGGGGGCCCCATTGACCATGCGGATGAGGTCCTTGGTGTCCATGGGCGACTTAGCGAAACCCGTGATGGGAATGTTGATGTCGTTCTCTGAAAACAGAAGGGAGGCGAAGAGTTTGTCCCGCGATTGGGTGATGGCATCTGCAGAATTCAGGCAGTACACGCCCAAATGCTTGAATTGCCGGAGAAGGGCACATCCGTAAAAGGTGACGGCGGGCTTGATCCGTGGAATGATGGCGTCAAATTGGTTGAGGATGTTGCCTCCGCGGTATCTGATTTCGGGCGAATGAACGTCCAACTTCATATAGGCATGTTCCACGTTCAGGAACACCATCTCATGTCCGCGGGCTTCACCGGCTTCCATGATCCGCTTGTTGCTGTAAAGCTTGGGGTTGGAGGCGAGCAGGCCTATGCGGAGCCCGTTTTTCTCTTCGGCGAAAGAGCGATAGAGACGGGTCAGTTCCTCGTCTGAGATTTCACCTTGGGCAAATTCGCGCGATACGTCTACCAAGAATTTGTCCTTGAAGGCATCCCGTCCAAGGAGCATGCGGAATTCCATGGAGTCGCGGTTCGCGAGGGTGAGGTCCACGTTGAAGATCTGCTCGCCCAGCTTCATGGAGGTCTGGAAGACGAGGCGCTCTTCGGAAATGCCCGATGTGTTTTTGATCAGCTTCCGTCCGGTCACCCGCTCTTCGCAGCTGATGACGATGCTTCGATTGTCTTGGATGGGGTTGATTTCAAATTTGACCCATTCCTGACCGTCCTTGATGAAGGTCTTGATTCGGTTGGCTTGGATGGTGGAAGTCTTTGCACCAGAATCTACCCTTGCCTTGACCGCGGGCACCCCCAATTTTTGGAACCGGCACCATTCGACGCTACCTACGACGTTCATGTCTCTGAGTTTGAAAAAAGTCGCGCAAAAGTAGTCTTTTCAACCACCTTTTTTGTGCTTTAGTTGGCCTCAGTATTAGAATTCTAGATGGCGTGTTCCCTGCGGCAGCTCTAGCGCATAGAACATGGGGGGCGAACACGTTGCCGTGCATGGGGCTTTTCAGACCGCTTGGCTTTGTTGGATTATTGACGGTCGATCAGCAACCGCTTTTGTACCGATCCGTCGGAGAAAATCATGAAGTGCAATTGGTTGCTGGCCTCCTTGATTTCCCGGCCCGTAACGTCAATGATCTTCAGAAGTTTCCGGTCATTTTGGGGCAACAATTCGCCCATTCCAGAAACCTCTTCTGTCGTGACGGAGAACTCAACCCGCTCAGAGAGGCAGGGGTTGAGCGAAGACATCTTCCAGTTGTAGTAGAAGTAGTAATACGTGTACTGATTGTCACCTTCTATGGTCGTGCTGGTGATGCTGGCTAGCCCTCCAATATCGTAGGGGTAGTTGACGTCGGCACCATTGTCATCGCGCCACAACAAGGGCTCTGCGTTGCCTGAACGTATTTCGTAGCCTTCGCCGGCTGGGAGCTCAGCATTGAGCACAAAGACATTGAGACCGGAAGTCAGCTCTTGAACAGCGCTAAACGCCAGCTCTCCGCTTGAATTGATGATGTCGATGGTCTGAGAGCCACCGCCCTCTGAATACACCTCAACGGACTCGAAGAGCACCTCTTCGTACACGTCGAAGAGCAGCCAGTTGGCGTTGTTTGTGTGGTGCTGCCCATTGTTGAAGTCAGGGGCTGCTTTTCCACCCATGGCGTCGTATTCCCCGTTGGAGTTGGCGACCCAGATGGTTTGGTCAAAGGCTTCGAAGGGCATGGTGTAGGTCGCGCCAATAAACACAGGGTCTGGGGCCGTTTCGCTGTCGAACCAATGCGCATTGGTGGACACTGAGAATGCAATAGGTTCAGTGGTCTGCACAGCGGATTGTGCCTCCGGCGCATCCAGTTCAAAGCAAGAGCCATCGTCAATGGTCGCCACGACTGAATAATTGCACGAAGCCTCATCGGTGCAGCCCACGCAGTACAATGGGCTGCCTTCACAGTCTCCGCATTCATTGAAGCCCAGGCAGGTGCCGTTGTCTTCCAATGCAGTGGGGTCAAAATTGCAGGCGGTGGGGTCTGTACAGCCGGCATCGCTCATGGCGCCAGAGAGTTGCAACAGGAACAGGCCTTCACCCATATGGGATACGGCGATGACTCCAGAAGGGAAGTAGGGGTAGTTCGACCAGGTTCCGCTGAACTGTGGTGCGTCGTTGTTGGGAAAAAGGTCAAAGAAGGCGACCTCTTCCAAGGCGCCGTTGTCAATTGCTGCGGTGCTCAGGATGCGCAAACCTGCGCGGTAGTTCGATTGGTAGACCAGCGTGTCGCGAACGTACATGTTGTGGTCAATGGCGGTGGAGGTCGACACGAAGGTGCCCACGAGAATGGGGGCGCTCAGGTCTGACACGTCCCAGATAAAGGACGTGGTATTGACCCCTAGGTTTTGTTCGTCGAGTTCATCGTTGCTGATGAAATACTGGTGGTCTTCTGTCAGCCAGCCTTGGTGGGTGTAGTTGGAGTTGGCGTATCCAGTGGCGCTGATCAGCGTGGCATCCTGTGGGTTGGTCACATCTACAATCGTGACGGTGTTTTCATTGCAGCAAAAGGCGATCTCTTTGCCCTCGAAATTGACGTCTGGGCCAACGTAGGACACCACTTGGGCGTCATGGGTATAGCCATCACCGGAAAACTCCCCAATGAGCGTCGGGTTCAAAGGGTCGTTGATGTCCACAATGTGGAGTCCGCCATCGAAGGTGCTGGTGCCCACACCGTATGCGCGCCCTGTGCTCTCGTTCACCACAATGTTGTGAGCATTGCCAAAACCTGTGTAGACGGTATCGGCCTGAATCGTAACCGGTGGATTCTCAATGCCCGCCAGTTGGCTGAGGTCGACCACTTGCATGCCATGCCCACCAGCTTCTGCGACAATGAAGGCATGGTTGTCGTGGACCTTAATGTCTCGCCAAAGTGAGCTTGTGGTTTGTGTGGGCAAGTCGGCAATCAGTACAGGGTTGATCGGGTCGGAGATGTCTATAAAAGACGTTCCGTTGGACCTCCCCAGCAAGACATATTCCGTGCTGTCGGTGGGGTCTGTCCACCCCCAGATGTCATTCATGTTGCTGCCACCTCCGGCTTCGCTCATGTCCATCACAGATAAGAGGTCGACGTTTTCGCAAGGGAAACCACCGGCCATGCCATTGACACAGGGCGTTTGCCCCATGAGAGTAGAGCAAGTCAAGATGGAAAGGACGCAGAGCGAGGAGCGAAGAGGTGTCAACATGTCGCGAAAGTAAGCCGGCTAAAGTCTGGATGTAGAGGAGGGGCCTCAAGTGCATCACGGCGCTTTCTTCATGTAGATGAATCCAAAGGCTGGCTGTTCGGCTTAGATTGACCCAAATTGATTGTATGAATTCAAAAATTTCAAACGCCGCCATTATGGGGCTTCAAGGCGTGCTCTCCCTGGCTTTCATGGGAGCAGGAACGATGAAGGTGATCACACCTTATGCTGAGTTGACCCAAGACCCCAGCATGGGGTGGGCCTTGGATTTTTCCGAAGGGGCCATCATGGCTATCGGGGCCACAGAATTCATCTTCGCTCTGGGGTTGGGCCTTTCTTTCTTTGTTGGAAGCCTTCAAAAGTGGACGTCCGTTTTTGCTGTGGGGCTGGCTTGTGTCATGATGGGCGCAGCGTATACCCACATTGGCCGAGGTGAACCATTCACGCCCAACATCGTGCTGTTCCTGATGGGGGCCGTGGTGGCTTTTGCCCGCAAGGACAGGCTCAAGTCTGCTTGACTTCGGTCAGAAGAGGGTTGGTGTCATTGGAGGTGCTTTGGACGGTGTGGGCCGTCTGCGACAAAGGCGCTTCAATGGAGGATGCCCCATCCAAATCAATGCCATGAGAATAGATCCTCAGAATGTCGACGACATGCGCCAAGAGTGGCTCGATACCTTGCAGCGCATTCCCGGTGATGGGCTGAAAGGCCGCTATGCGCCCCGCCATGTTTTGGGTATGTTGATGCACAACCCGGATACACTCGGTGCCTTCTTGGAGCATTGGGTCTCTTCAAAGTTGGATATGGGTTTTACCGTTCGCGAGCAAGAGCTCGTGATCCTGCGGATGGCCCTTCATTACGACTGCAACTATGTTTGGAAGCACCATGTTCCTGTTGCGCAGGAGTTTGGGGTTTCTCAGTCCGAGCTTGACGCTGTGCGCGAAATTCCCCTTGGCAAGGGCTTTGGCAGCCGAGAAACGGCTTTGCTCGCCTTGACCGATGAGATGGTGTTGCACCGCAATGTCAGTGACGCATCATGGTCGCGGTACAGGGGGGAGTTGAGCGATTCGGAGGTCATCGACTTGATATCGTTGGTGTCTCAATATGTCTTGTTTAGTCTGGCCAATAATGTCTTGCGTGTTGACGTTGAGCGGAACCTCGACGAGATCGAGCCCCTGCGCGAAGGCCTGTAAATCCCACCGGATGGTGGACCGGCCAGTGGCTCAGCCCTGACGATGGTGCGGGTGAACTTGCCCTCGATTTTTGACCGGCCCTAGGCGGAGGTTTTCATGCCTTGCACATGTTGCAGCCCGAGCGCCGTGTATCTTGTGGGGATGGATTTTAAGGCGATTCTCCTGCAGCAATGTTCCAGGGCCAGCACCTTGGGTGCGGTGTATTTTTTCGGCGCGTTGGCTTCGGCACAGGCGCCTGTCATTGAGGTTGACCTGGCGGCTACGGCAGTCATCAGTCAAGGCAATACAGGAACATGTTGGAGCTTTTGCACCACGAGTTTTTTGGAGTCTGAAGCCCACCGGATCACGGGTGAACTGCATGACTTCAGTGAGATGGCGAGTGTGCGGGTGATCTACCCGGAAAAAGTGGCGCGTTATGTGCGTTATCAGGGCCACCACCAGTTTGGCCCTGGAGGGTTGTCCCATGATGTGACCCATGCTGCCGCGGTTTTTGGTGTGGTTCCACAGTCCGTTTACAACGGGGGGGAAGGGGCCAATGGACATGATCACGGAGCACTGGACCGAAAGCTCACGTCGATGGCCAAAAAGTTGGTCAAGGCTTCAGAAGGGGTGAGGCCAGGGAGTCTTGATGAGGTGGAAGCCTTGCTCAATGAGGAGCTCGGGGCGCTGCCCACATCGTTCAACTACCAGGGCGTTTCATACACCCCTGCTTCGTTTAGAGACGCCATGGGCATTGACCCCGATGCTTACGTCACGATGTCTTCATTTACGCACCACCCTTTTGGGGCGCCCTTCATTTTGGAGGTGCCCGACAACCACGCGGAAGGTGCTTTTTGGAACGTGCCGCTCGACGATCTTGAGGCCACAGTGCACCATGCTTTGGACAACGGATATACGGTAGCGTGGGATGCGGACGTGAGCAACGAAGGCTTTTCGTTTTTGGATGGCTGGGCCATCATGCCGGCTGCAGCGGAGCGCAAAGATGAATGGAAGACCTTGGGCGCCATGCCCATGGAGCCCGCGGTGGATCAAGAGATGCGTCAAGCTGCTTTTGATGCCCAAGAGACCACAGACGATCATTTGATGCACATCGTAGGACGCGCCACGGATGTCCAAGGCCGCCGCTATTTCGTGATCAAAAATTCTTGGGGACCCTTGAACGATTACGGTGGCGAGCAATTCGTTTCCATGGCCTATTTCCGACACCACACCATTGGGGTTATGGTCCACGAGCAAGGCGTGCCCTCCGCTTTGCTTCGGCAGATGGGGCGCTGACTTTCCACCTGTCCATTGGTGTTCACGTCCGTATTTCTGTCCCGGGGTGAGGCGATTCAGTTTGGTGCCTCTGTTTTTTGCAAGCCGCTTGCAGAGGGTACTTTGGGGGCATGAACCCAAAGTGTATTCACTGTGTCTTGGGCCCCGTTTTCAGTGGGCTGTTGTTGCTGGTTTTTTCGGTCATTCCTGCAGAGGCTGCTGCGCAGACCAAGGATTCCGGGCTTGAGTCTCTACAAAAGGCTTTGGAATTCCGGTCTATTGGACCTTTTCGCGGTGGTCGCTCTGCTGCGGTGACCGGGGTCCCTGGCGACCCCATGACGTTTTACATGGGGGCAACGGGCGGTGGCGTTTGGAAGACGTCCAATGGCGGCACGACGTGGGAGAACATCAGCGATGGGTACTTCGGAGGGTCTATCGGTGCCATTGCGGTGAGTGCGTCCCATCCCAACGTCTTGTATGTGGGGGGTGGAGAGGTCACGGTCAGGGGCAATGTTTCGCCGGGCACGGGGGCTTACAAAAGCGTGGATGGAGGCCGCAGCTGGACAGAAATAGGATTGAAACAGAGCCGCCACATTCCTCGAATTCGGATCCATCCAAACAACCCTGATGTGGTCTATGCCGCTGTCTTGGGTGACTTGTTCAAGGACAGCCAGGAGCGCGGGGTGTACAAGTCCACCAATGGGGGGGCGAGTTGGGAGCGCGTGCTTTTTGCCAATGAACGCTCTGGGGCGGTGGACTTGGTGTTTGACCCCGTTAATCCAGCGGTGCTCTATGCCAGCACCTGGAATGTGCGCCGCACGCCGTATGACTTTTCTTCGGGCGGCGAGGGGTCCGCACTGTGGAAGTCAGAGGATGGTGGGGAGACTTGGGAATCGTTGATGGATCAAGAGGGGATGCCAGAGGGGCCTTTTGGCATCATAGGAGTGACGGTGTCGCCTGTCAATCCAGACCGGGTTTGGGCCATTGTGGAGAATGACAATGGTGGAGTATACCGATCCGACGACGCGGGAAAGACCTGGGAGTTGACCAATTCTGAGCGCAGCCTGCGCCAGCGGGCCTGGTACTATACCCGGATCTATGCCGACACAGAAGACGCCAATAAGGTGTATGTCATGAACGTGGCCTACCATGTGTCGACTGACGGCGGAGTCTCGTTTGAATCCAACTATGCGCCTCATGGTGATCACCACGACCTGTGGGTGGCCCCTGATGACGCCAGCAGACTCATTATTGGAGACGACGGCGGGGCGCAGGTGAGCTACGATGGAGGAGCGAGTTGGTCGACATACATGAACCAACCGACGGCCCAATTTTACCGCGTCACCACCGATGACCATTTCCCTTATCGCATTTACGGGGCGCAGCAAGACAATTCAGCCATCCGCATACACTCACGCTCGGATGGTCGCCATATCACGGAGGAGCATTGGGAATCGACTGCCGGCGGCGAGAGTGCTCACTTGGCGCCCGACCCGAACGACAACGACATCGTCTATGGCGGCAGCTATGGCGGTTTCTTGACCCGGTACAACCACGATACTGGAATGAACCGGGCGATCAATGTCTGGCCCGACAACCCTATGGGGTATGGTGCGGAGGGAATGAAGTACCGGTTCCAGTGGAATTTCCCGGTTTTCTTTTCTCCCCACGACCCCCAGAAAATCTATACCTGCTCGCAGTTCTTGCACGCCTCTACCAATGGTGGGGAGAGCTGGGACATCATTTCTCCTGACCTCACGAAGAGCGAGGCGGAAAAGCTGGTATCCTCGGGTGGTCCGATCACCAAGGACAATACCGGAGTGGAGTACTACGCGACGGTTTTTGCGGCGGCCGAATCGCCAATGGAGGAGGGTCTGCTGTGGTGTGGATCAGACGATGGCCTCCTCCACGTGTCCCGCAACGGGGGAGCAGATTGGAGCAACGTCACACCCAAGGATCTTCCCGAGGCGACCATGATCAACAGCATCGAAGTCGACCCACACCGACCCGGTGGACTTTATTTGGCAGGAACGCGCTACAAGCTGGGTGACTATGCGCCTTATCTCTTTCACACGGCCGATTACGGCCGGACTTGGCGGAAGCTGGTCAAGGGCATCGATGCAGGACACTTTACGCGGGTGATTCGGGCCGATCGCGAGGTGGCTGGCCTCCTGTATGCCGGGACAGAATTTGGGCTGTACATCAGTACTGACGACGGGGCCACTTGGGTGCCGTTTCAGCAGAATTTGCCTCAGGTACCCATCACGGATTTGGCGCTGAAGGACAACGACCTCATTGTGGCTACGCAGGGCCGCAGTTTCTGGCTGCTCGATGACCTTGACGTGCTGTGGCAATCGCTCAAAGCCCCATTGGCGGAAGGTGCCCTGCACCTCTTTCAGCCTCACCCGACGGTGGGCTTTGGCGGGGGCAAGGGGAAGAAGAGTGCGACCCGAGGGACAAACCATCCCGCGGGTGTGCGGGTGCATTTTCAGGTTCCAGAGGGGGCCGAAAAGGCGGCTTTGACCTTTAAGGATGCTGGAGGAACGGTCATTCGGTCCTTTGCAACAGACGCCGGTGACCAGGCTGAAAAGCTGGATTTGAAGGCTGGTTTGCAGCATTTTGATTGGGATTTGCGCTATCCAAAGGCGGATGACTTTGAAGGGCTTCTGATGTGGTGGGGCAGCTTGTCTGGCCCTGTCGGTCCGCCGGGTTTGTATGCCGTGGAGTTGGCTGTGGACGGCGACACGTTGGCTTCGGCATTTGAGGTCTTGCCCGACCCTCGAACGGAGGGAAGTGCCGAAGATCTTCAGGCGCGGTTTGACTTTCTCAAATCGGTGCGGGACAAAGTCGACGAGACCCATGATGCCATTCGCCATATGCGGGCGGCACGTGGTCAGATAGCGGCATTGACCAGCCGCCTGGATGAGGCGCAGCATGCAGAGGTGCTGGAGATGGGAAAGGATATGGATTCAACCATGGTGGCCATTGAGGAGGTGCTGTATCAGACCAAGCTCAAGAGCAATCAAGACATGTTGAACTACCCGATTCGCCTCAACAACAAGCTGGCCCATGTGGGGTCTTTGGCCAGCATGGGGCTTTACCGTCCCACAGCGCAGATGGTCGGCGTGCGCGATGCGGTGACCCTAGAAATCGACAAGGAACTGACCAAGTGGTATGCTTTGCGCGATGCGCAACTGCCTGCTTTAAACGCCGCCATCCGCACCCACGAGATCGATATGATTGCCCTCCCAGAGGATTGATCAACGAAAGAGGGTGAGGGTGCCTTGGCGGACCTTGGGGAATCCCAGCTGGTCCCGGTAGGTAACCCTCCAGTGGTAAGTGCCGTCGGGAACAAAATGGGTGCCGTCGGCGACCTGGCCGAGCCAAGGCTCATCGGGGTCCAAGGTGGACCATACAAGGGCGCCCCAGCGGTTTCGGATTTCGAGGGCATAAGCGGTCACGCCAAGGGCAACGGGATGCCAGGTGTCGTTGACCAAATCGCCATTGGGCGTGAAGGCTGAGGGGGCGTGGAAAATGGTGCCGTTTACCACCACTTCGGCGGAGGCTGTAGAAGTGCAGCCTTCGGGACTGATGACGGTTTGGATCACATCAAATGTCCCGCCATCGCTAAAGATGTACTGGCCATCTGGGCTGCTCAAGCTGCCGCCGTCGCTCATCCAATAGCTGACTTCATTGACCGTGCTGACCAGGGAGGTCACGGTCACCAGCGGCTCAAGGAGCTCTACGGTGGTCGGAGAAACTTGCAGGCCGGCCTCGGGATTGGGCAGGACGGTCACCGCATTGGGAAGGTCAAAGCTGATGTAGCCCGGGCAATTGCCCAGTGACGCAGCAGAGACCGTGATGCCAAATGTGCCGACTTGCTCGTACAGATGGGACGGCGAATCGGTGAGGCTCGAAGTGCCATCACCGAAAGCCCAGCTATAGTCCATGGGGATGGAGGGGTCCGCATCGGTGAAGTTCACCGTGAGCGGCACGCAGCCAGAGTCTGGCCAGACTTCTATGGGAAAGGGGCTGAGAACCGGCGGGAGTTCGACGAAGATGGAATCCAGCATACTGGCCGTGCACCCGATTTCTTGAAGGGTCAGGCCCACGGTGTGCCAACCGCCAGAATTGAACTGCACACTGTCGATCAAGGCCCCAGAGGATGCGCTTGGCGTTCCATTCTCAAAGGTCCAGGTGTAGGCGGCATCTCCAAACGCGGCCCCTTCGCCAGTGAACAGGAAGGCATTGCCCTCTAGGCATTGCGTGGCAGGGGGGGCAAAGGCAGGGGCTGGCAGGTGGACGTCAAGGGTGTAGGCCGCTGAAGACAAGAGGCACTCCAGCCCTGTGAAGGTGACTTCGAGGTTGTAGACGCCGGCGTTGACGGCCGCTGCGGAGGGAATAAACGCCGAGGCTGTCCCGCCGGAATAGCCATCTGGACCAGACCATGAGTAGTTGGCCAGGGATTCGGCCAAAGGGTTGTTGGAGAACTGAGGAACCGTGAGGGTCACATCGTCGCCCAAGCAGGTGGTTCCTGTGGGCTCGATGACCACCGGCGGACATACTCCGGTTTGGACGTCGAGTACAGTCACGCCCTCCACAGGACAACCGTTGGCATCCACGAGCGCGCTGGCGCCATCATTGGATTGGCTGTTCCCAGAGATGTCGCCTTGGCCGAAGATGTCTGCTTCACCGGTAAGCGTGCCGTCGCATTGCAGGAGCAGGCAGTCATCGGTCAGTTGAACTTGGAACTTGAAGGCGATGCTGTCCAGTCCCATTGGGTCGTTGCTCAGGGTACCGCCATTGCTCAAGTCTGCGCCCACACCAGCGCGGACCCGCACCATTTGATTGGCGGCAAGAAATTCCCCGGGATCGTCGCCATCGGCGTCGGTCATGGATCCTGAAAGCGGTCCAGAAACCCACTGTAAACTTCCCGGGACGAAGTCGGTTCTGAGATCGAGTGTGGTGGTTAAATACACGCCGGTTGCGGCATCGGAGCCTAGGTTTTTGCCCACCACGGTGTATTCCAGGATGTCGCCGGGTTCGGCCACGCCGCCGTCCAAGTCTTCAATGAAAACGGTGGCGCGGAGGTCGGGTTCAAACACATCGATCACAGACGTGATCACTTGTACCGTAATGGACTCACCTCCGGTGGTGACCCGGATGGAAGCATCCGTGGCGTTGTTGGGCAAGAACTCAAAAGTGGTGTTGTCGGGGACAAAGACGTTGGCGTCGTGGCCCAATGTGTTGTTGAAGGCCGGTTGCCGCCAAGGGTTCATCACTCCGTTGTTGCTGTGGGTGCTGTTAAACGCGTTGTTGATGTCGTGGGTGGCGTCTGAGATGTACTCCACCGTACCCGTTCCATTGAAGCCCAGTTGGTCCCCGCCTTCGCCACGATCCCCATCATAGGCCACCACGCCAAGTTGCAAGTCGACCGGTCCCAACGGGGGCGTCAAAAACCCTGAAATGGGGACGTCTACTACGCTGTTGTTGCCCCCGCCTGAGCCCGTGATCATGGCCAGGCCGTCAAACAAGGTCAGATTGCGCATGGGGGCGAGGGCGTCCTCGTACACGATGACCAAAACCCAGCCGCCCCAGCATGAGGAGGCTTGGCGGGAGACGACGTTGGCCACTGTGTAGCGCGCGTTGACAGGGTTGTTGGACACCCAATCTGTCACATCGGCAAAGCAGCAGTAGTTCTCGACTTGGGAGGCGTTGAATTCAATTTCTTCATCGGCAATGACATCGATGTAAGGGTCGGCATCGCCTGCTCGAATTTTGACCTGGTCCCGCATGCCTTCATTGGGTACGAAGCCATTGCCCAATCTTCCTGCCCAGTAAAGACCAGCAAAGTTGACTTCGGCACAGGGGCCCAATGCCAAGCTGTCCGATGAGGAGCACCAGGTGTCGGGGTCGTCGTCCCCGTCAAAGTACTCCATGCTGTGTCCGTTGTTGTTGTCTTGGGGCCAACCTGTGATTGGCATCGCCTGCTGAGCCGCCGTGCAGGACGACCCTGTTCCGCAGAACATGGTGGTGTTGGCCAAGAACTGTATGCCCCCATTTTGCTGGGCTTGGTAACGTATTTCAAAGTCCTCCACCACCTGTGCCTCGACCTGGCCGAAACAAGCGGCGGTCATCAAGACCAGGTGGATCACCTTTTTATGGCAGTTGGACAACATCACGGGTGTAACACAAAGAGTGCCTGAAAGGTTGATGGAGCGTTTGCGCAGACCCCAAGTCTTTTGTGCCCCTCAGAAGGATGGGCTTGAGAAGAAAACTACATTTGCCCATGCCTAAAATACTCTCATTTGCCTGCACGTTGAAGGCCTTGCTGGCTTGCGCCCCTGCAGTGTTGATTTCTGACCTGTCTGCATGCATGGGCTGGGTAGAAATGGCTTCCGATCACGCGGTTGTTTTTCGCGTGGACATGCCCGATCAGAATATGGAGGCTTTGGTGGAAGTAGAGGGGGAAGTCCATGCCATGACTGCAGGGCCTTGGGGAGCAAAGGAGGCTACGGTTGAGGTTCCCGGAGATGGGATGATCGCGTACCGTTTTGGGACGCCAGCAGGAACGCTGGGCATTGCTTGGGAAACTGTGCCGCCTTCCTGTGGGACTGGAGGAATTCGCACGGCGATGGTCAATGGCAGCACAGCATTGGATGTGGTGTGTTTCGATGCCTGTGGTCGTTGTTCAGGCTGTGCCGATCCTTTTTCACCCCATTACAACCCCTTAGCTGCTTTTGATTCTCCTGCCGAGCTGTGTGCAGAGGCCGAGTTGGGAGGATGCACTTACTCGGAGGCAGAGAATTACGATGCCAATGCCCAATGGGACAATGGAACTTGCGCTTTTGAGTCTGTCTCAGCGGGGTGCCCGGATTACAATGGAGACGGCCTGGTTGGGGTGGGAGATATGTTGTTGTTGCTGGCGGACTTTGGGCAGGCTTGTGTTGTTGTTTCAGCATCGGATGACCACCCTTTAGAAGCCCTCATACAGCAGCAAATCGATGCCATGTCGTGGTCCGAAAAAATTGCGCAGATCCACCGCAACACATTTTGGACGACGGCAGACAATGTGAACCCACCGATCCCTGGGTTTACGATGTCCGATGGTCCACACGGGGTCCGCTTTGTGGACGCGACTTCATTTCCGGTAGGCATCGGCATTGCAGCTTCTTGGAACCGTGAGCTTGCCCACGATGTGGGGTACGCTATGGGGACGGAGTTTCATGCGTACGGCAAGCACCAGCAGTTGGGGCCTGCGCTTGACCTGTGCCGCGACCCGCGCAACGGCCGCAGTCCAGAAACAGGTGGTGAGGATCCCTTCCTCGTGGCGCACATGAACGTTGAGGTGGTCAAGGGCATTCAAGCGCAGCCTGTCATCGCGACCATCAAGCACTTCAATGGTGTCAACAAGCAGGTGAACCGTCACAATGTCAACCACACCATGACCCAGCGGCAATTGATGGAGCACTACGGCTACAACTTTCGCCGGGTGATGCAGGATGCC
This sequence comes from uncultured Flavobacteriales bacterium, assembly GCA_905478795.1. Taxonomy (GTDB): domain Bacteria; phylum Bacteroidota; class Bacteroidia; order Flavobacteriales_D; family Sanyastnellaceae; genus UBA8752. Next base: position 63,992 of record CAJQJX010000016.1, on the reverse strand, counting down.
GGAGCGATGTCGGTGATGAACGCGTACAACCTCGTCAATGGAGACAAGTGTGCGGAGAGCCATGACCTGCTCAATGGCATCCTGAAGGACCGATGGGGCTTCCCCTTTTATGTGGTGTCTGACTGGGGCTCTGTGTGGGATGCGAGCAAGGCCCTTAAAGCAGGTTGTGATTTGGAAATGGACGTGGACATTTCGGCCTATGAAGAGCAATTGACCAATGACTATGTCAACGGTTACATCGACGATGCGGATTTGGACAGGGCGATACGCCGTGTGTTGCGCGTGAAATACCTCACGGGAATGATGGACAACCTTCCATTGGGCAATCCGGTCACAGATGCCAATACGCCAGAGCACCAAAGCCTGTGTCTGGACGCCGGGCGGGAGGCCATCGTTCTGTTGAAGAATGAAGGCGATGTGTTGCCATTGTCCAGCACCCAGACTGTGGCTTTGGTGGGCCCGAGTGCGACCGTGGCCCAATTGGATGGGTTCGGCAGCAGCTGGGTCGACCCTCCTTATGCGGTCACGCCATACCAGGGCCTGCTCAACAAGATCCCTGCTGGTCAGATTGACTTTGCCCAGGGTTGCGCAATCAACAGCACCGATACCATGGGTTTTCAGGCGGCCCGAGAGGCGGCCATGTCATCGGATGTGGTCGTATTTGTGGGTGGATTGGACCAAACACAGGAGGGCGAGAATTATGGGGAGGGTCCTGTGGACCGCACGGGGGGCTCTGTTGAATTGCCGCTCACACAGCAGTTGCTTATTCAAGAATTGGCAGAGGTCAATCCAAACGTCATTGTGGTTTTGAAAAGCGGCGGAATCTGCGCCGTGCCCCAAGCACTTGGGGCCATGAAAGGGTTCCTCTACGCCTTTTACCCGGGCATGGAAGGCGGCAATGCCATTGCCGATGTGCTGTATGGGGACTTCAACCCGAGCGGGAAGCTTCCCGTGACCATGCCGGTGGACGACGCCCAAATGCCGGATTGGAACGATGATTTCTCCGACGATTACAACGGGGGCTACCGCTACTATGATGAGTTGGGCCTTACCCCGCAATTCCCCTTTGGCTTTGGGATGAGCTACACCTCGTTTTCAATCTCCAATTTGCAGTTGGATGCCAACAGCTATGCGGCGGGTGAGCCGATTACCGCGACGGTAGATGTTTCCAACACTGGAAGTGTTGCTGGGGCAGAGGTGGTGCAGTTGTACATAGAGAACGAGGCGGCGCCAGTGTGGATGCCCGAAAAGGAGCTCAAAGGGTTTGAAAAAGTGCACCTTGAGCCCGGTGAGACCGCAACAGTCACCTTCACATTGGGCGCCAACGAGTTGTTTTATTTTGATGAAGGGCTCGATCGCTACCAGGTGGCCACAGGTCAGTATGTCGTTCGGGCAGGCTCCAGTTCAGCGGACCTCTCACTTTCCACAGGCTTTCAAATCTCCTCAGGTGTCGCCGCTCCTGACTTCGAGGTGACCAGGGTATTCAGCTACCCCCGTTATCCTGTTCCAGGCGATTCATTGCTGCTCTGCGCTTTGGTGAAAAACCAAGGCACTTTGGACATCATGTCTGACGAAGCGGTGTCCATGTCCTTCCTTGTTGACGGGGTGGAAATGGCGGTGACAGAGACGTTGTTGGACACACTATGGAGTGGTGGTGCCACCCTCCAATGTGCCAGCGTCAGCAACTATGTCGTGGAAGGCACCGATGACCTCGTGGTCACGGCACAGGTCGATGGAGGCGACAGTTGGAGCGAGTTGGTGGAGACCAACAATTCGCTCGTTCACACGGTCGATGTATTGAATCCCGACACCGAGGTGGTGCCCAATTTGTGCTACTTAAAGCCGGCCACAGCCACCTCCCAAGAATCCAGCGAGTTGGGGGCGGGACAGGCTGTAGATGGCAATTTTTCTACGCGTTGGAGCTCGGGTTTCTACGACCCCCAGACGATCACCGTTGACTTGCTCAATGTGTACAACCTCACGTCAATCTTGCTCGCATGGGAGACGGCGTACAGCAGCGAATACAAACTCGAGGTGTCCCTCGATGGCAGCACCTACACCACGTTGGTGCACGAGTTGGAGGGCGACGGTGGCAATGACACATTCTACCCCAATGTGGACGCCAGGTACATCCGAGTTGTGGGCATTCAGCGGGGCACACCTTGGGGCCATTCGTTGTGGGAAATACAAGCCTTTGGAAGTTTGGTGGGAGCCTCGGGTGTGGCGGAGCAAACAGCGCCTTCGATCCGGTTGGTTCCAAACCCCGCAAAGGATGAGGTGCGGATTCAAGGGCTGCCTGGTGAAGCCGAAATGGTCCTGTTCAACATGACCGGTCAGCGGCTGTGGAAGGGGAGGGTGCGCAACAATGTGCCCGTCACTTTGCCCCGTTTGCGAATGCCAGCGGGAACCTATGTACTGAGGCTTCAAGGGGCCGGTTTCAATACCGCTTTGAACCTTGTTGTAGACTGAGGCGCCGAGGTAGTGCTGACTTTAGGCCGCAGTGGTCATTGCAGCTGGCCGGCAACGAATCCCGTTGTCCAGGCTGCCTGAAAATTGAACCCTCCGGTGATGCCATCGACGTCGAGTACTTCGCCGGCGAAATACAGGCCAGGAACGACCCGGCTTTGCATGGTTTTGAAGTCAACTTCCCCCAACATGACCCCTCCACAGGTCACAAACTCCTCCTTAAAAGTGGTTTTTCCTTTCACCGTGTAGGTGTCGTTCAGCATTGTGTTGGCCAACCTGTTGCGTCCTTTTTTGCCGAGCTCCATCCAAGGGCTGTCGGGGTCCAGTCCTGATTTCTCGAGCAGATAGGTCCAGAAATTCTTGGGCAGGTCAAACGGACAGGCATTGACCATTTTCTTTTTGCGGGCCACGTTGGACACGGCCTCTATGGTCTCCAAGACCTCAGCCTCGTTGGGCAGGCCCACCCAGTTCACTTGAATGGTAAAGCCGTAACCCCGCTGTTCCAGTTCGCGGGCGCCCCAGGCGGACAGCTTCAGAACAGCTGGGCCGCTCATGCCCCAGTGCGTGATGAGCACGGGTCCTTGGTGGGAGAGTTTGGTGCCTTGGATGCGGACGATGGCGTTGTGCACCACCAAGCCCATTCGCTCGGTTACGGATTCTCCGGGCATATTAAAGGTGAACAGCGAGGGTACAGGGTCACTGATGCTGTGGCCCAAGGCCCGCAGCCAATCGAAGCCGGTGGACTTTGGGCTACCGCCGGTTGCCACGATGATGCGGTCGAACCGCTCGCCGTGAAGTTCAAATCCGCTGTGGTCTTGTGACGAAGAATGGATGGCCGTAACCGGCGAAGACATTCGAATCTCAATGCCAGCTGATTGTGACGCATTCATCAAACAGTCTATGATGGCTTGGGAGGTGTTCGCCTGAGGAAACATGCGCCCATCGTCCTCTGTTTTGAGGGGAACGCCCCGCGAAGTGAACCAGTCAACGGTGTGCTCGGCGTGAAAAGAGGAAAAGGCTTTTTTGAGTTGTTTGCCGCCCCGGGGGTAGTTTTTGGACAGCAGTGCCGGAGAGAAGCATGCGTGCGTGACGTTGCACCGTCCTCCCCCAGACACCTTGACTTTGGCCAAGAGTTTGTTGGATTTCTCGAACAATACCACGGAGGCATTGGGGTGATGCTCGGCGGCGGACAAGGCGGCAAAGAAGCCCGCTGCACCGCCACCAATCACTGCCACCTTCTGCCCGCTATCCATATCCGAAAATTAGGCCAGTCCGGACTGTATTGATTTGTCTCGTTTCCAATCTTAATTCGTGCCATGGAGTTAACGACCGTTCTAAAAGGCGAAGTGTTGCAAGAATCCGGCGTCATCCCTACCCATGTATTCCAAGTCAGTGAAGGACTGTTGCGCGCTTATTTTTTGGATGAATTGGGCAAGGAGCACACCTTTTTGTTTGCCCCAGAAGGTTGGTTGATATCAGATTTGGACGCCTTGGGTTTTCAGAAGCCGGGCGTTTTGATCATTGAGGCCTTGGAAGACAGTAAAGTGCAGCGGGTTTCCATCCTTGAAGGGAATTCCAATGTGTCTTCAGAAGAAGCATCCGCTCACTTTAAACAGCTATACAGGCGCGCGGGATCACTTCAGAGACGTGTGCTTATGATGATGAGCAACAGTGCTTTGGAGCGTTATGAATATTTCTTGGAGACCTATCCTGATCTGTCTGCAAGGATCTCGCAGAAGCTCATAGCGTCTTACTTAGGCATTACTCCTCAAGCCTTGAGTAAGCTCCGCCGTGAGCGGGTGACAGGGGGGAGAAGTTAATCGAGGTGAACGGAGGCGCAGTCCTAAAGGGGCAGCTTTGACCTTCAATAAATCTCTATCATGAAAACATCTAAAATCCTCATGTGGGTCAGCCTCATCATGGGCGGCAATTTGTTTGGTCAGTCGGTGACCATCAACACTCAAGCCTCTAGCATTGCCTGGGAGGGTGGCAATGTGGTGGGTAAAATGCACAACGGGGCCATTCAATTGCAAAGCGGTGTCCTGAATCTCAAATCAGGGAACATCACTGGCGGAGAATTCATCATTGACATGATGAGTATGACCAATGCAGACCTACCTGCAGGGGTTGGAAACAACCTCATGGGACACCTGAAGTCAGACGACTTTTTTGCTGTGGAGACCCACCCAACGGCCAAGCTTGTGATCAAGTCGGCGACAGCCTTCAAAAACAACCAAGCGAAGGTGAGCGCTGTGGCGACCATTAAAGGGAATTCAAAGCCTGTTTCATTTGACGTGACCCGCAAGGCGGGCAGCTATGAAGGGGAGTTCACGATTGACCGTGCAGAGTTTGACGTCCGTTATGGCTCTGGGTCCTTTTTTGACAACCTGGGCGATGATGCCATTCAGGATGAGATCAAGCTCATTGTGAAGCTGGAAACCAAATAATGGCTGTGATGAACGAACCCAAATCAGCAGGGGACCGCCCCGTCATGCAAGACCTCCTCAAAGGCAGCACCTATGCCTGGTGTTCTTGCGGGCTTTCGGCCAACCAGCCTTGGTGCAATGGCGCTCACAAGGGGTCTTCCTTTGCACCTCAGGTTTTTGAGGCCAAGGAAGATGGGAAAGCGGCCATGTGCACTTGCAAGAAGACCAAGAATCCGCCTTACTGCGACGGTTCTCATTTGGCCGGTTAAATCTGGATCACGCCACGCCTATGTTGGGATGGCACGATGATGTTCGGGGTTTGACGTTGGTGGCCGGCATGTCTCAAAGGCATGTCTGCACCACCGTCAGACCCCGACTGTATTTAGGCCTCAAACCGCAGATGTGAGTGTAGCCAGGGGGGCGCTGAACCTCCTTTTTTCCTGCCCTCTGCTGCCGGGTTATTGGAATACCCTCACGTAGTCCACAGCCATAAACTGAGGGAAGGTGGTGGTGGCATCGGGATAGCCGGGCCACTGACCGCCCACGGCGATGTTGAGGATAAAGAAGAAGGGGTTGTCGAAAGGGTAGGGTTGGCCTCCGGTGACCCCTGAGGTGACCGAATAGAAGGGTTGATCGTCGATGTACCAGGTGATTCCTTCAGAGCTCCAATCGATGGAGAAAACGTGGAATTCGTCGGCGAAAGTTTCTCCAAAGGGCAGGCTTGTGCCTTGGCCCACATAGTTGTGTTGGGTCCAATCGGCTCCAAAATGGATGGTGCCATGCACGGTGTTTGGCGAAGAACCTATGAGCTCCATGATGTCGATTTCACCGCAAGAAGGCCAGCCCGAGGAGGGGAAGTTGGCGCCCAGCATCCAGATGGCGGGCCAAATGCCTTGGCCGTAGGGGAGTATGGCCCGCACATCAATGCGTCCATACTGAAACTCCTGCAACCCAATAGACTTCATCCGGGCAGAGCTGTAGTGAATGCCTTCTTGTTTGGCGACAATGAACAGGTTGCCATCAGAGACATAGGAATTCTCGCTGTTGGATGTGTAGTTCTGAAGCTCTTGGTTGCCCCATCCGCTTGCGCCGAGGTCGTACGTCCAGTTTTGGAGATCGATGGCATCGCCGTCGAATTCGTCGGACCAAACCAGGGTCTTCCCAGGATAGCTATCGGCAGATACATGACCTGCATTGTCTATACCAAAAAGCGTGTCGTCATTGATGATGGTGCCGATGGCCTCTTGAACACCACCCGCTAAAAGCGCACCTTTTGAGCCCGTAATGACGACCCGAAATTGCTCGTCTTCTTCGATGAAGTCATCGATCACGATTTCTACAGAAATGGTGGCAGAAGCGGTTCCACAAGGGATGATGAGCGAATCCTGTGATGGAATGAAGTCGGTGTCTTCCTCTGCGGTCAGGGGCCGTGTTTCGAAGTAGACGGTCACGTCCCTTGTGGTGGACTGGTTGAGCACCAGAGGGAATTCGAAGAACCGGTTTTCTTCGTTCTCCAATCCGTTGATGTCGATGGGGAACTGAATTTCAGGGACGACAATAGGGGCTTCTTCTGGGGTGCAGCCGATGATCCCTAAAAGCGCTCCAAGCGTGCAGATGAACAATGCAGGTTTCATGTTTCTTCCGGGTCTGAAAGCTGAAAGATAGTGCCGGAATGTTGCGTTAAATCGAAGTTTTGAGGGGTCTGTCCCCTCCGTTGGCCCGTTTGTAATGATGTGATGAAATATGTAGTGTTCTTTGGACACTTACTGCCCAAGTTGACGTTAATTTCACGTCATGCTTCGACACAGAATCGTTTTCGTTTTAGCGGCATTCATTGGACTGTTTTGTGCGGTGATGGTACCCGGGTCTTTGCAGGGGCAGCATCGGCTTTCAACCGAGGGACCACTAATTGTCAATGAAGCGGGTGAGCCTTTTTTATTGCGGGGGATGGGGCTTGGTGGTTGGATGCTCCAAGAGGGCTACATGCTTCAAACCGCGGGTTTTGCCAATGCGCAATACGAGATCCGAAACAAGATTGAGCAGTTAATTGGTGAGGATGCAACGGATGAATTCTACACCGCATGGCTTCAAAACCATGTAACCAGGGCTGACATTGACGCCATGAAGGCGTGGGGATTCAATTCGGTCCGACTGCCCATGCACTACAATTTATTTACCCTGCCCATTGAGGATGAGCCTGTTGAAGGTGAAAACACTTGGTTGGAATTGGGTTTCCAATTGAGCGACAGTCTGGTTTCATGGTGTAAGCAAAACGAGATGTACGTGGTCTTGGATTTGCACGGTGCGCCTGGAGGACAGGGTTATGACGCGGCCATTTCGGATTACGATCCGACCAAACCCTCATTGTGGGAAAGCGTGGAAAACCGCAACAAGATGGCGGCCTTGTGGAAGCGCCTTGCCGAGCACTACGTCGACGAGGATTGGGTGGCTGGATATGACCTGCTGAACGAACCCAATTGGGACTTGCCGGGCGGCACAGCTTTGCGGAGTCTATACGTGCAGTGCACGGACAGCATACGCTCCGTGGACCCCGACCACATCATCTTTATTGAGGGCAACTGGTGGGCCAATGATTTCTCGGGTTTGACACCACCTTGGGACGACAACTTGGTCTATTCTCCTCACAAGTATTGGAGCATCAACGATGAGGGGTCTATGAATTTCGCGACCGGTCTGCGTGATGCATACAACGTGCCGCTCTACCTGGGTGAGAGCGGGGAGAATTCCAATGTTTGGTTTCGCGATGCCATCCACTTGTTGGAAGGCTTGGACATCGGTTGGGCCTGGTGGCCGTTGAAGAAAGTGGCGAGCATCTCGGCACCCTTGTCCATTGTGAAGAGCCCTGAGTACCAAGTTTTATTGGATTACTGGAGTGGAGACGCCGCGCAGCCTTCCGCTCAGTTTGCCACGGACGCCCTGATGGATTTGGCAGAGAAGCTCAAGTTCGAGAACTGTCTGCGTCAAGAAAACGTGGTTGACGCCATGTTCCGACAGGTCCAGTCCGATGAAAGCATTCCTTTTGAGGCAGACCAGTACATCCCTGGAATCATTCATGCCACAGATTTTGATATGGGTGTCGTGGGGTCGGCTTACGGAGATATCCAGGTGGCCAACTATCACGTGAGCACCGGTAACTACACGGAGTGGAATTCGGGGTGGCAATACCGCAATGATGGCGTCGACATCACTTTTGCTACAGACCCTGTCCATAGCAACGGCTATAAGGTGAGTTGGCTGGCTACAGACGAATGGATGAAGTACACCGTCAACGTTCAGTCAGCAGGCCTGTATGACATCCGCATGCGAGTCTCCGGTGGCATTGCGCCGGGATTGGTGCACTTTGAAACGGCCGGTGGGGATGTCTCCGGATATGTGGAGTTGCCGATTTCCAGTATTCCGGGTGGGTGGCAAACGGTCACGGTCGAGGATGTTTACTTCGATGAGGGGCTGGTAGGATTGGTGTTTTGGGCCGACGAAGGGGGGTTCGAAGTGAGCCATTTTGACTTCTCTTTTACCGGAACACCAGCATCGGAAGTTGACCTTTCGTTGGTCAATGCGAAAACCTTGGGGCCACAGCAGGTTGCCGTGACGCTCAACAAACCGTTGCAGTTACCGCTTTTGGATGCTGCAGAAGATTTCATCCTCTACGCCGACGGAACGCCCCTGACTTTGCTGGGTATGCAGGCTGATGCTGAAGCAGACCGGGTGATCATTTTGGATGTACAGGAAGGCATGGACGCCACGATGGATTTGACCTTGTCATACAATGGGAGTTCGGTCGCTGAGCCCGATGGTGGTTCGTTGTCCGCGTTTGTGAATGCAGAGGTATTCAATGATTTAGACTTCCGTTTTGCCATTCCCGGTTGGATTGAGGCCGAGGAGTTTAGCCTGCAAACGGGTGTGGAATTGGAGGTGACCAGCGACAATGGAGGGGGACAGAATGTGGGCTTTCTCGATGCCGGGGATGTGATGGAATACAAGGTCAATGTGCGCTACTCCGGGGATTACGATGTGAACATTCGCACCGCATCAGAGAGTGCGGGGTCATTGACGATGGAGCTGGTTACAGAAGACGGGCAGGTCACGGGCTTGGGCAACTTTCAACTCTCGGCTACCGGGGGCTGGCAAACGTGGGCGACATCGACCAGAGAGGTCAACATCGATGCGGGCATCTACACCTTAAGGGTCATTGTTCAAGACGCTCCGTTCAATTTGAATTGGTACGAGTTTGATTACAAGGACGAAGTGGAAGACGGCGGGTTTACCTCATTCCAAACGGTGCTCGCCTATCCCAATCCGGTTCAAACCGGCGAGGTGACCGTGGCGTTCTCAGTGTTCTTTCCTCAGAATTTGACCTTGTCGATTTACGATGCACAGGGGCGTCCGGTATTTGGAGAGACCTACTATGATGTCTTGAGCATTGAAGAAAAGCTCTCCCTGCAGGGATTGGCTGCAGGGGTGTACGAAGTCTTTGTGCACCGAGAGGATGGCACGATCAATACAGGTCGCTTTCTCAAGCCCATTCGCTGAGTAAGGCAGCCGGCAGAACTCTGCGGTCATTGGATCATTCAAAAGGGGGGGCGTTGCTCCCCTTTTTCTTTGGGTTTGGTTTGTGGCGCAGGCTGCGCCTTACAGGCCTTGTGTTGTCCGGCAGGGCATGGGCATACATGGCTTTTCCAAGGAGACGCTGGCCCCTTGACTTTTGGCCAATCTCCGTCATTCACGTGGTGCTTCTCTCAGTTTCTATGAGCAGTCGATGTGATGCTGATGGGTGAGGAGGGCAAGAAAAAAGGGAACCGGTCCATGACCGATTCCCTTTCCAAGAAGTTGAGTGACCTGCGCTTATTGGGCGATCAGGCGGAAGGTCCAGTATGCCTCGCCGGGATTGGCCCCGTAGTCGACTGTTACTGTGACTTTCTCTTCACCATTGATGTTGCTGTAGTTGAACACTTCGTAGGTGATGGTGCTGACCGGTGTGCCAGTGGCGTCGTTGGGCAGTTCCCCTCCGTTGAAGGCTTTGTTGAATCCGATGAAAGCGCCCAGCCCATTCACGGTCACTTCCGTTTCAGAGGCCGTGAAGCTGTGTGTGCCAGCAGCAAAGACATCAAAAGGGGCGTTGAGCAAAGTCTCGTCGAGACATTCACCAGCGCTGCCCAAGTAGTTCTCCGCCCAGACGAACCCTTCGGTGGTGTACTCCATGGTACCGTCGTCGAAGAAGATCCACTCGTCGTCCAATTGGCAAGCGCGTTCAATCACGCCATTGGCGTCAATGCCGCCCCACCAGTCGCCGCAGCCCTGGCATGGTCCCACATAATAGCTGGCTTCGCCATCGAGCCTCCAAGCCTTGCCGTCAGCGTCAGAAAGGACACTTGGCGAGAAGGTTGCTGAGCTGATTGCAACATCCTGAGAGGTCTGTCCACTGTTTCCAGCAGCATCATATGCGGTGAGGGTCACCGTGTAGTTGCCGTCAGCGGCATAAGTGTGGACAGGGTCTGTTTCCGTGCTCATAGCTCCGTCTCCGAAATCCCAGCTGTAGGAAGTGGCATTTGAGGAAGAGTTAGAGAACGTCGCTGTGTATCCATCGACGATCGAAGAGAAGTTCGCCGTAGGTACAGAAGAGGGGATGGGGGGAAGGTTGGCTTCGTCGTGGTAGTGCACGAGGTAGAAGTTCCAAGCGCTGCCGTCAGCCCGCACCAAAGCCAAGCCCATGCGGTCCGCAATGTCGCCTTCTTCAATGCTGATGATGGTGTACATCTTCGTGGCGGCTGGGACATAGCTGTCTCCGTTCTCCGTCTTGTTGCACAGTCCGATGTAGGCACCGAAGCCGTCAATCGTGATGGTGTTCGTATTCGTGTTGTAGTCGAAGGTGTAGTTGCCTCCGTCTGCAAACGCGCTCAAGTCCTCACCGTTGGGGCCAGTCCAAATGCCAGGCTCCGTCTCGTCCATGCAGGACTCGTCGATTCCGAGCCAACCGCCGTTGGCGTCTGCGTCCACGAAGAGGGTTCCGTTGGTGTTCTTCTCCCAAGTGCCATCTGCATTGAAAGTGTAGCCGTCGTCCAAAATGCAAGGGCGGTCGCCGAGCGGTGTGACACCACCGAAAGACCACCAGCTGTTGTCTCCAATCGCGGGGCCAATGCCGAGGGCCACTTCTTCACGGTCCAAATACCAAGTCTTGCTATCCACACCGGATAAGAAAAGGCTGGCCGTATTGGGGTCGGTGATGATGATGGTTTCGGTCTTGGAAGCGGACCCATCCAAGCCAGTGGCCGTCAAGGTGACTTCATAAACGCCTCCACCTGCGAAAGTGTGCACAGGATTGGTTTCCGTGCTGGTGTTCCCATCACCAAAGTCCCAAGTATGAGACGTGGCGTTGGCGGAGTAATTGGTGAAGGTGACTTCGGCCCAATTGGTTTCGCTGACTTCGTATTGAAAGCTGGCAATGACTTGAGCGGGTTCTGGAACGGGGTCCTTCTTACAGCTCACGATGACGAGGCTCGCCAGCAGGAAGAGCCCCAATCCTTGAATCGTCTTGTTCATGGTTTTGATTGAATTGTGTGGTTTAGATAAATAGATGGGGAGGTCGACGCGATCAGTTGAACAGTGAAGCGTCGGGATATGTCGTCAGCCCTGAGGCGATTTGGGTCTCTTCCAAAGCGATGGGCAGCCAGAGGTCATCGGGTCCAAAATTGGCTTCCTTGTCTCCGTCTCCGGCAAAAAGGCTGGCTTCTGCCCGGCCAGAGCGGACGAGGTCGTACCAGCGGTCGCCTTCACAGGCCAGCTCGGCACGGCGCTCATACCAAATGAGCTCTTCAAGGCTCCAGCCTTCTTCGGCCATTACGGTTGCGGCAGAACGGAAGTTGCCAGTGTTGTCGCCAGGTCCGGCAGCCCGTTCACGTACGATGTCGATGTACATCTGAGCCGTACCGTCGTCTCCGGAACCGCGGTGCAGTGCCTCGGCGAGCATGAGCAGGATGTCCGCATAGCGGAATACGTGTGTATTCTGGGCCTTGGTGAGGTGCTCGTTGCCGCCATTGACATTGGTTCCAGCAAAGGCCTTGAGGTTGGGGTACTTCTCTTGCCAATATCCTGTGTAGTCCACAGGGTTGTTCTGGGTCATGTCGATGATGGGATCGCAACTGACTCCGGCATCGGCGAGTTGCTGTGCCAATTCGTCCTCGGAGAGGATGGCCACATCGCGGCGGTAGGTGTCGTCATCGAGATAGTGGTTCCACAGGCCTTCAGTCACGGACATGAATCCCCATCCTGCTTCATAGTCAGGGTGTTCAGCGCACAACCCACGCACGCCGCACAATTGAATCATGCCGTTTCCATCGACCCCTTCAAACCAACCCCAGTCACTGGACCACAGTGGATTGTGCTGGATTTCAAAAACGGACTCCGAGGTGTTCCTGTTGTTAAAGACGAACAGCTCGGCCATGTCATCCTGCAACTGGTATGCGCCCAGGTCCACAATGGACTGGAAGGCATCGGCTGCAGACTGGAACAATGCGGGGTCGTCTCCCTTGAGGTCAGCCCAGTACAGGTAGGCCTTTCCCATGAGTGCATACGCTGCGCCTTGGGTGACCCTACCTTCTTGTCCGCTGGGGGCGACCAACGGCAAGTAGGGCAGGGCCTCTTGGCAATCGGTGACGATCTGTTGCATGACCTCGGACAAGGTGCCGCGTTCCAAATTCATGTCGTCTGGAGTCAGGCTTTTGTTCACCACAGGAATTGGACCGAAGTGGCGGAAGAGCTCAAAGTGGTAGTAGGCCCTGAGCCATTGCGCTTGAGCCTTGTAGGAGCTTACAGCATCAGACTCGATTTCGGTCAGGTCCAACAGTGCATTGGCTCTGCTGATGCCGATGTAGCCCTTGCGGTAAATGGGGTGGAGTACCACATTGGAATTGGTGTTCGTAAAGTCGTCCAACTCTTGCCAACCAGGCTGGTCATTGTTGGACGGGTCACCTCCCGCGTTGGCGTTGTCCGAACGAATTTCACCCATCATGGTGGGGGAGATCCATTGTCCGTAAGCCATAGACCAACCAATGGGGTCGTACACCCCGATCAATGCCGAGGCGACTTGGTCTTCGGTTTGATAGTAATTGCTTGAGAGGAACTCATTGACGGGTTCCACGACCAAACGGTCCTTGCTACATGCCGCCAAAAGCAAGGTGCATCCTGCGATGACGGTGAGGTTGCGATAGATGTTTTTCATCGTAATGCGCGATTAAAAAGTAACGTTGAGGCCCGCACCGAAGGAGCGGTTGTTGGGGTAGAATCCTTTGTCGATTCCGGTGTCGAGGATCCATCCGCTTGTGCCGATGTCCGGATCGAAACCGCGGTAGTTCGTGACAGTGAACAGGTTGTTGCCGGTGAGGTAGACCTTGACTTCCTTCATCTTGGCACGGTGTGTCCACTCCTTGGGCAGAGACCATCCCAATTGGAGGTTGCGCAAGCGCAAGAAGTTGCCATCCTCTACATAGAAGCTGGATGGACGTTGGTTGTTGTTGGGGTCGGTTGATGTCAGCCTTGGGAGCTCTGCGCTCGGTGCTTCTGGCGTCCAACGGTCCAGCCAGAAGGTCTGCATGTTGGAGAAGGTGACATCCGAACGCTCGTAGGTGCGGTAGATCTCGTGGCCCAACTGAGCATTGAAGATGGCATTCACATAGAAGTCCTTGTAGGTCAAGTTGGCAGACAGACCAATGATGTGCTTGGGCCAAGGGCTTCCGATATCGCCAATGTCATCTGAGTTGATGACGCCATCGCCATTGGTGTCCAGGAAGCGGATGTCTCCGGGCTGGGCATTGGGCTGAAGCAGGTCGCCTTCGGGGTTGATGTGGCTAAAGATTTCGGATTGACTTTGGAAGATTCCGTCGGCTTGATACCCTACAAAGTGCCCCACGGCATAGCCTTCGGTCATGCGGGTGATGGCGGTATTGCGCACCGGCCAACCCCATCCATTGAGGTACCCGGTTTCTCCGGCGACGTTGATGACTTCGTTTTTAAAGTGGGTATAGTTCAGCTGGGTATTCAGGTCCCAGTCGCCTTGGCTCATGCGGTAACCAATGCCCAACTCAATGCCGCGGTTGAGGATCTCACCGAGGTTGGATGTGGGGTTGTTGGTGGCGCCGATATAGCCAGGGATTTGCTGGGTCATGAGCAAGTCCTTTGTGCGCTTGCTGTAGACATCGGCTTCGATGTTCAGCTTGTTGTCAAAGAGGCCCAACTCGACTCCAATGTCGATTTGCTCGCTTTGTTCCCACTTTACGTTGGGGTTTGGCGGGGCGGCGAGGGCCGTACCCGTGTTCAAAGTCTGCTCGTCGCTGCCAAAGGAGTAGGTGAAGGCATTTTGGATGCGGGCCACATAGCTCAGGGGAGAAATGCGGTCAGATCCATTGACCCCCCATGAAGCGCGGACCTTCATGAAGCTGACTTTATCGGAATCCTTCAAGAAGTCCTCCTTAGAGGCTACCCAACCCACCGAAGCTGATGGGAATACACCGTAGCGGTTGTTCTCTCCAAAATTGGAAGAGCCGTCCCGGCGGATTGTGGCTGAGAACAGGTACTTCTCGTCAAAGTTGTAGAGCAAGCGAGAAAACGAACTGATCAGCGCGTAGTCCACTGAAGCGCCACCGAAGGCGAGATCTAGGGTGTCTTGACCAGAGTCGATATAGTGGAAGTTGGGGTTGAATTCGGCGTCCTCTGGAATGTTAGAGGTCGAACCGCCGACCTGCCGGAATTCGTTGGCTCGGTAGGAGGTTCCCACGAGGAAGTCGAAGTTGTGCTTTTCGTCGACCGTGGTGGTGTAGTTGGCCGTATTCTCCCATTGGATGCCTTGGAAATTTCCGGAGCCTTGTCCCACGTCGTTGGTCAGGTTTTGGGCAGCAGGGTGGAACTCGTAGCGCGGCGTGAAGTAGCGGTAGTCATACCAGTTGAGGTCAAAACCGACATCGGTCTTCACCCGTAACCCCTTTACAGGTTCTGCTTCGAGGAACACGTTTCCGAGAATTTGGTCGGACTTGTTGTCTCCACCGGCCAAGTAAAGTCGGCTCAGCGGGTTGATGTATTCTTTTTGAACCCAAGGGGATTGGGCAAATCCGAATTGCCCTTCCTCATCATAAATGGGAGTAAGGGGGTCGTATGCAAAGGCATCGGATTGAACGCCGCCAAAGGCACTGTTCGTTCCGATGTTGTTGTTCTGCGTCCGGTTCAAGTAGAAATTCTGACCGATTGTCAGAAGGTCCTGGACCTTTTTCGTGGAATTGTAACGAAGGGCATAACGCGTGTAGTTGGACTTCTCTCCGCCAATGACACCGTTCTGATCCCAATAGTCCATTGACATGTATGAATTCTCACCAGAGGCGGTCACGCGGTGGTTAATGACCTGTGCAGGATTGAAAATGGCTTCCATCCAATTGGTGTTGCCCTCAATGGCATCGCCAAAGTCAGGAAAGCCCAGGATGTCCAAGGCGGAGGTTTGGTTGCTATTGGCAAACTTCTCCCTCATCAAAACGATGTAGTCTTCAGAGCCGAGCATCTCAGGAAGCTTCCAAGGGTTTGAATTGAGGTAGCTGTTGGAATAGGTGATGCTGCCGCCTCCTTTGCTGCCGTTTTTGGTGGTGATGATGACCACGCCATTGGCTGCACGGGCTCCATAGATGGCGCTGGATGCAGCGTCTTTAAGGACGTCTACAGACTCAACGTCGCTTGGATTGAGGTTGTCGATGTTGCCGACCTGCAAACCGTCTACAACGTACAAAGGCGAGTTGTCGCCGTTGGTGCTGATGCCGCGAATGAGGATGCTCTTTCCAGATCCGGGTTGTCCGCTGGACTCGTTGACGATCAAACCAGTCGTCAGGCCCTCCAGGCTTGAGGTGACATCCGGAACGGCGATGCCTTCAATGTCTTTGGCGGTGACCTTTGAGATGGAGCCGGTAGACACTTTTTTCTTTTGTCTGCCATATCCCACAACGACCACCTCACCGACGAGTTCGGAATCCATGCCGAGGGTGACGGCAATGGGGGCAACGGAAGTCACGTTGATGGTTTGACTCTCATAACCGATGAAGCTGAACTTCAGGTTGACGGGTAGACCGCTCACTTTTAATGAGAACGAGCCATCAATCCCTGCTGTGGCACCATTCGTTGTGCCGTCTTCAAGGATGGTGGCTCCGATGAGGGCTTCACCAGACTCCCCGTCCAAAACGGTGCCAGTGAGGGTGATGTTTTGGGCTTGGACTGTAATGCTTCCAAGCATGAAAATGCCCATAACTAAGGCGCAGGCGCACAGAGGCCAACGCAGGCTAAAAAGGTTCATGAATCGTTGATTTGATGACTCCGGAGGACAAGATCGGTGCGGCCAGTTCATTAAGAACACCCCTTTCCGTTATCGGTGTACAAAGTACACATAGCCGGTATAAATAGCACGCTCTGTGAGCGAATTGCTAAAAAAAATGAGGGCCAATAGAGGGGCCTTTGGAGGCGATGTTGTCTAGAACATCCAGCGGCGACCTGCTGTAATCATGGCATATGAATACAGCGAAAGCACTTCTAAATCTTCGGAGATGGGGGGGAGTGATCCGCTCACGAGCAGGGGAGACACTTCCAATGAAAATGCCCATTCAGAGCATTTGATATCCGCTGCACTTTTTCCTCGGCGTTCCAAGCGGCGCATTTTTTTTGGGCTCAAGTCTCGGTTGCACCTTTTGGATGGGATGCCGGTTTGGATGTAGGCATGGGTGGGAAAGAGCCGCAATCCCGCAGAGAAATGGCCTCCATTGGAACCGGTTTGCCCTACGCCAATTTTGGCAGTGAGGACGCTTGGAAAGGCCAGCCCTATTTGAGTGTCCAAAAAACCGTGTTCACTGAAGTAGGAGCGTTTTCCGATGAGGATGGAGGTGCCTGGAAAGGGAAAGAGGTCGCTGTCGATCAACGCGATTCCCCAATTGGATTCGATGTAGCGCTCCTTTTTCAGCTCCTCCTGGCCATGGAGATGGCCTGCCAGTGATAGGAATGCGCAGAAAAGGACAGTCGTCTTGATGAAATTGGAGGGTGTCATGGAGTAATGGTTGACCTTGCTATGGTGTGCGCTTCTATGTCGGCTCGGTTCATGCGCATTTGGCGGAATCGACCCGCATGGTACAGCGGGGCTTGGTTGTCGTAGAAATCACTAAAAACGTTGCCGGACTGGCCTGTTGGAAGGATGCTTTCAGCGGCATCCACATCGGCGAAGTCGATGCCGATGCGCATGGAAGGCCCGGAGAAGATACTGTAGTCAACTTCCTTCTTCAGCTTGAACTCGTATTTGCACAGGGCGTCTTTTGCGGCGCCCAATTCAAAGGGGCCTACGCTCAGCCAGTTTCCCAATACAGGGACGTCTGCCATGGCGTGCCTGTGCGAGACGGTGTGCAGCCGGTCGTAACGCCAGTTGGCCGGGTCATGGCCCAGGGTTTCCCTTAGATCGGCATGGGCTTGGGTCAGGGCGGTGGCGGCGATGTCGGCAATGCCCTCGGTTTCCTCCGTAGCGGCATGGTCCCACCATGGCGAAGCGGGGTTCTGTAGAAGCCTCGGGAAGCTGTTCTCGCTCGCGATCGTGCGGTGCCAGGTCTCGAATTTTTCTGCGGCTTCTGCACCAGCAGCTTGGATGAATTCGTCCTCCATGGCGCCCTGTATGGTCCGATACATCCACCGGTAGTACAGGGTGGGTTCCGTTTGTTCCCCCGTGTGGCTGCCGTCCCAATTCCGGAGGCTTTCGAGGGCTTCGGAGACTTCCGCCGTGAAAGTCTCGTTACTGGCGTCGGCCAATGCGACAAGCATGGCGCAGTTGCGTGTATAGACTGGTGAGTGGTGGTCGAGCTGCAGTGCCTGCGCGTCGGCCAGGGTCCAGTCGTCCTTGGCCTCGATGGCTTCAATGATGCCCGCGCCGCGCGTATTGCCCGAGTAGTAGTGGCCTGGATGGTACACGCCCTTCACGCTGTCTGGCGCGTTGTTGGCAGAGTATACATAGCCGCTCGGGGGATTGACCGATTGGGGATTGAAGGCGAAGGGGTACCAACCTGTGGGGTCGTTGGTGGAATCCGTACCATCGATGGCGGTCTTGGTGTCTACATGGGCCGGGCGCACGGGCAATTTGGCACTGGCCCACCATGCGATGTTGCCCGAATCATCGCCGTACATGAGGTTGATGCCCGGCGCGTGAATGAGCGCGGCAGAGCGCTCCACATCGGCCATGTCCTTGGCCCGCGAGAAACCGAAGAAGGCTTCATGGATGCGGTTGTCGGGGTATTGGGTGTAGGTCCACCACAGGGCGATATCATCCTCGATGAGGGGGCCGTGGTGGGTCTTGCGGATGGTGAAATTCACAGGGTCTCCGCCGGCCACCTCTATGGTCTCATCCTGCAATTCAAGGTCTAGCCATGCTCCGTCGTGGAGATAACGGTCGCCCTCGATGGTCTCGCGATAGAGGTCCATGTCATCATTGACGAACATGGTGATGCCCCAGGAATGGTGGCGTGTGTGTCCGATGGCGGGGAAGGGGAGGCCGGCGAGGTGGTTGCCATAGTACTCGACCTCTGGGGTGACGATGTGGGCCTCGTACCAGACCGAAGGCTGCGCGTATCCCATGTGGGCGTCGTTGCAAAAGAGGACTTTCCCGCTGGCGGTGCGGTCACCGCCGATGACCCAGGCATTGGACCCCAACCATTGTGGAACCGGGCGCAGGGCATCCATTTCATGTGCCAACGAGGCAAGGCTTGTGATGTCGCGCCACTCCGAGGTTCCGCGGTTGGTGGTTTTGAGCTCCGCAGATGAGGTAACGGGCATGAGGGTCATCATTGAATCCCACCGTGCACGTGCCGGGGAGCCTGTGTCCGGGATGCGGGTGAAGCCGTCTGGCCCGAGCGCCAGATCCGCCATGTAGTCTGGACCGAGGTTCTCCTTCATCCAGTCGAGGATGGGCTCGGTCTTGAGATGGATGGCGAAGCTGTATGCCATGAATCCAGTGGCGCAATAGATGTCGTGGGTATCGAACGGCTCGGGATCCAGACCGACCAATTGATACTCCAGTGGCGTCCGGCCTTCCGCGATGAAGCGGTTCACGCCGGCGAGATACTGGGCCATGCCTTCTTGGATGCGGGCCGGTGCATCTTGGTTGAACAGGATGGTGACGCGGTCTGCAGCTTCTCGCATGCCGAGGGTGCGCAGGTATTGGTCGTTCTGCACCATGTCGGGACCCAGGAGCGCTGACAACTCACCTGCACCTGCGCGTCGGAGCAGGTCCATTTGCCACAGCCTTTCAGAGGCGTGCACGTATCCCAATGCGAACATGGCGTCGCTTTCGCGCTCTGCGTAGATGTGCGGCACAGCCATGTCGTCGAACACCACTTCTACCGGTGCGGAGACGGTTTCTGATTGCAGCATGAAGTTGTAATCCGTCTGGCTTGTTTGTGCGAAATAAACCAGGTAAGCGAGGAGCAAGACCAGCAGTAGGCCAAGCGCTTTGAGGACATTAATCATGGCGCGAATCTGAGGTCGAAATGTACGCATGCTGCGCGGCTGTTTGGGGGCTATTTGGCTTTGAAAAGAGAAGGGCCTCTTTCATTTCTTACGCCGTTAATTGTAGGTCTATGATGGGGAGGGGAATGCACAAAACGATGGCGATGCTCTGTATGCTGATGGCATTCGGGGTCAGGGCGCAAACGTCCTGCAGTTTTCAGGTGAAGCCCACGCCGGATGACCGCCAAGCGGTCTGGCAGGGATTTACCCAAGGTGTGGATGTTCTGGGGTGTTTCCGTGTGCTTGCTGTCCCTGAAATCAGCGAAATGGCTTTGCGCCATGTCGCGACAATCGCCGCAGAATTGTTGGATCAGGATGAGGACGGTCACGTTGACGATGTGCGCGTGAAGCAGGCCTTGTCCGAGTGTGATGCTGTCATGCCCGTTTTTGAACGGCCGGGATCGAGGGCTGAACGGCGCTTCTTTCGCAGATACCAAGGCGAGGGGGTGGCGGCGGTGCTGTATGCGGATGAGATTGCGCCGGAACGCACGGGCCAGTGGGGGTGGGATGCTACTGTGGAGGAGGTGTTGCATACCCTGCACATGGGGGCGTACGTGAGGTTGTTCCCCGAAGCCTTTGGATTGCCTCCCCATTCTTCCTTGCTCACAGAGGCGATGGATGTGGCGCGAGGAGGTCAATGGCGCGTCACTCCCCGCCGTTATCCAGCGGAGGCATGGTACCATTATGATGACCGCACGTGTGACTATGGCTGCATGGCCATTGAGTACCTCTATTGGGCGACGGTGACTGAAATGGGACTGCTCAATGACCCTAGAATTGCCGAGGGCATTGCGGACGAGTGGCAATGGACGACCGCAGAAGGACTGCAGTCAGGTGACGTTTTGGTCCATGCTTTGCTCCATGATGAGCGTTTCAATTTGCCGATTTGCGCACCGGATGGGAGGTATTGCCCGCCAAGCGGTGTCCTGTCAGATCCGGAATGAAGTCCTCACCGGTGCCCCTCAGTTGGGCCCTTGTTGCTCGATCTGTGTTTTGGGTTAGGACAACCTTACAAGTCCTTGTAAATTCGGTACATGCAGGCAAGAAAACTTCACCTCTCCAAAGGGGTCATGTGGCTGGCTCTGGCCATTCTGGGACCCATTGAAGTTCATGCCCAGACCACGCCGGACACCCTCTGGATTCAGTTGAATGAAGTCACGTTGGCTGGAGATACCATGCCGGCTTTGAGGTTTTGTCCTTCAATGGACTGGGACACCGTCAATGTTTCGTTTTACGTCAACGTCGGCCAGTCCTATGAGGTGGTGGTGTTCAATGGCGATTCAGTGGACCATGGCTTTGAGTTGGGTGTCGCAGGATGGTCGGCTGTAAACCTGCCTGCGGGAGAGTCCACTGTGGTTGAACTGCCTGAACTGTTAGAGGGAAGTTACCGTTATGGTTTGTCCTCCGAGCGCGGTCGTGTTTTGGGTGCTGCCGGTGTGATCGTGGCCGGATTTGATGCACTCCCACACTTTCATTGGAACCTTGGAGATTGGGAGCCAGCAAGAATGTGGGGCGTGGCCAATGGTGGGGCTGTGGATCCCGAAGCGCCATATGTTCCCAGGCAGTTCACGGTCAACGATCGGATTTTCCCCAACACATTGAACGACCCCTTTGGACACGTCCAAATAGGCGTGGGCACTTCCTGTTACATCACCATTGCCAATCAGGGCAGCATGGATCACGTGCTTCACTTTCATGGCTTTCATGTCGAAGTTCTTCAGGCGAGTCAGCACCCTGAGCGGGTGGGGTGGACCAAGGATACCATGCCCTTTTTGCAGGGCGAAGTGACTGTGGTCAGATTGGATGCTTTCCAAGCGGGTATGTATCCCGTGCACAACCACAATTTGATTGCCGTGACCAATGCGGGACTTTATCCCGGAGGCATGATCACCCACCTCAATATTGCCCCATGAACATGTTGATGCACTTTCCGAAATGCTTCGCTGCCTTCCGATGGGTCATGTTGTTGTGCGGAGGTTTGGCGCTGGCGCCCTCTCTCGCGATGGGTCAGGCGCTTCCACCGCAGCTGTACAGCGAAATGGATGGCATTCATTTTTTGGATGATGGCTCCTCGGTCACGATTTGGGGGTACGGATGGGTAACAGATGGATTCATTACCCTACCTGGGCCACTGCTTACTTACAATGAAGGGCAGTCGGTGGACTTGAATTTCGTCAACCCGAGTCCAGAGAGCCATACCATCCATTTGCACGGATTGGATGTGGATCAAGCCAATGACGGGGTGCCTGCTACCTCCTTTCTTGTACCGACGGGAGGGGATGCGGTGTATTCTTTTGTGGCCGATCAGGCGGGGACGTTCTTGTACCACTGCCACGTTACGACGACCCTTCATTTGACGATGGGGATGTATGGAATGATCCTCGTGAAGCGTCCGGATCAGACCCTTTTTGAGGGCGGCCCCGCCTACACAGAGGATGCGCCGTTCTTGTTCAGTGACCTGGAAGTCGCCACAAACCTTGACCCAGTAGGCAGTTTCCCATTCCACGACATCCGCCCAGATGTGTTCATGATCAATGGAAAGCAGGGCAGTCAACTGGAAGCGGAAGATGAGCGGGTTTGGTCAGCACCTGGCGACACTGTGGCGCTTCGGCTTGGCTCGATGGCCTACAGCCGTGTCCGGTGTCATTTCCCACCTGAATTGCACGCGGTATGCCATATGAGTGACGGTCGGGCACTTCCCGAGTCTTTTGCTGTGGACAGCCTCGACATTTTTCCAGGCGAGAGGTTTACCATTCTCGTTGCTCCGGAGGAGGGGTTCGAAGGCGCTGTTTCTTGTGATTACTGGAACATGATTGACCCGGGGATCGAGGATACGCAGCACATTCATTTTGGTGCCCTGCCTTCATCGGTACAAGCGCTTGGTGATTTTGGGGCTGCTTGTGGTTATCCCAATCCAGCGAGCCGTTGGTATCATCCTGCAGGAGCTGCTTCGGGAGCGAGCAATGGCTTTGAGGGTGAGGTGGTCGTGACCGACGCCCAAGGGCGTGAGTGCTTCCGCGGTGTCCTGCAGAATGGACGCCTCGATGTTTCGGCTTGGCCCAACGGCGCCTACGTGGCGCGGTGCGGAGACCGCCAACCGACCCGCTTTGTGGTGGCCCACTGACCACAGGTAGGCAGGCTGTCCCTTTCCTTATGCTGCCCAGTCTTTGTGAAAGGGGTTGGTGGCGTCATTCAACTTCTAGGATCCAAGCTGTCCAGCCTGGAATGTTGACCGTGTCATTTTGCGTGGGAATGTTCTCGCCGGTGAGTGCGTTTTTGAGCGAACGGCGGGACGCCAAGACCTCGTCAAACCGATGAAGGTCCAGGGATTCTGTAGACGCTGATTTGTTCAGGATGACCATCACAGTGGTCCCTTCATCTTGGCGGAAGTACACGTAGGACCCCCCTTCTGGAACGTAGTGGATCAGCTGTCCATTGTGGACGGCATTGGCGCTCTGGCGCCAGTTGAGCAATCGCCGGGTGAATTCCTGGAAATCAAGGGCTTCCTGGTCAATTTTAATGCCCGAGAATCCACTGGTGGTGTCGCCAGCCCACCCGCCGGGAAAGTCGCTGCGTATGTTGCCGTGGCTGTCGTCGCCGGTATTGGTCATGAGGATTTCTGTCCCGTAGTAGAACTGGGGAATGCCGCGGGTGGTCGCAAAGAAGACCATGGCCAACCGTGTTTTGCGCACATCGTCGCCGAGCTGGGTGTGCACCCGGCTCATGTCGTGGTTGTCCGGAAAGATGATGTGGTTAAAGGGATCGGGATACAAGAAGTCATTGCCCAGCATCTCATACAGCCTGACCCAGTCGGAATGCCAAGCCTCCTGTTCGTTCATACACTGCATGAAAGCGTGGTGAAGCGGGAAGTCGAGCAGCCCCGGCAGGCAGGAGGTGTAACCGTCAGCGTTGTCCTTTCCCCTTTGCCAATAGGCCAATACGGCAGGGTTGAGGCTCCACTCTTCGCCACAAATGTTCAGATGGGGATAGGCCGCTTTCACGGCGCAGGTCCACGCGGTCATGAAGCGGGCATCGGAATACGGATAGGTGTCCATTCGAATACCACTCAGTCCCAGGTATTCGATCCACCATAGGGTGTTTTGAATGAGGTAGTCGGCGAGCAAGGGCTGGCGCTGGTTGAGGTCCGGCATCTCCTTGACAAACCATCCATCTGTAAATCGGGTGCGGTCTGCTGGGCTGGCATAAGGGTCGCGCAATGTGGTCCGACGGTGCGTGGTGGGCGTGAATTCACCCCCGTTGTTGATCCAGTCCTTGGTCGGCAGATCTTTCATCCAGGGATGTTCCGAACCGCAGTGGTTCATGATCATGTCCATGATGAGTTTTAGACCATAACCCCGGGCAGCAGCGCCGAGCGCTTGATAGTCCGCATTGGTTCCAAAACGCCGGTCCACACGGTAGTAATCGGTGGTCGCATATCCGTGATATGACCACTGAGGTTGGTCGTTTTCCAGCAATGGGTTGAGCCAAATGGCGGTGAAGCCCATTTTGGACAGGTAGTCCAAGTGTTGCTGAATGCCGGCCAAGTCGCCTCCATGTCGACCGTGGTCATCGGATCGGTTGGGGGCTTCGAGCAGGTCTTCGATCGCATCGTTTGAAGGGTCTCCGTTGGCGAAACGATCAGGCGTGATGAGGCATATGGCATCTGCACTGCTGTACCCTTTGGCCTGTTTGGGTTTGCGTTCCTTTAGGGAGAATGTGGTCTTGCCTGCTATCCGATTGGGCCGGTTTGGATGGGTCCATTCCAATGTGAGGTCTCCGGGTGCGGTGCCAGCAGCAACATCGAGGTAGATGAACTTATAGTTGGGGCTGTCGCCATGGTGCGAAGCAGCGATCGAAACGCCTGGGTGGTCTATGCTGACTTGATATTGAGCCAAGGCATCGCCATGGACCATCAATTGAACCTGTTGCACGGGCATGTCCACCCACCAAAATGGAGGGTCGACGGTGTCCACAAAACCTTGGCCCAACCCCGCACAGGTGGTCGTGACACAAAAGGCGGCAACAATCAGGAAATGAAGTGGTCGCATGAAGCGCAAATAAAGGCTTCGCGAACTTGGTGGCGCTTCAGATTAGTGTCCAGCAGAAGATGCGCCCAAGTGGATGGACCTCGAGGCCAGTTGAATGGGGGTGGACTTGGTATCGCGGGTAACCTGAGGTGTATGTCCTTTGGCCTTTGCTTTCCAAAACTTCTTGCGGTTGCGCTGATGTTCTAATGCTGCTCGGAGCTCTTCCAATTCTTGTTGGACATCATGTTTGCCTAAAACGAGACAATACGCCACGGTGCCGATGGAGGTCACGGCAATGACCTCGATCCAGATCCAGTCAAAAAGAGAAATCATCATGAGCTTTGGCTTAACGTTCTCTTAATATAGGCTTAACATTAGAGAATTCCAAGTCTGTCTGACTACTCCGCCGAGGGAACAGTGGCTTATTCCACGACCAACCGCATGGTTTGTAGGGCTTGTCCTGACACCGAAATCGTGGCCAAATACATGCCAGAGGCCAAGGATTCAAGGTGTATGCGCCCCTGACCAAGACCGGTCGTTGAATAAACGGGCCGTCCTTGGACATCTTGGACCGCCAGGCTCCACGTTTCGTCGAGGGGCACTCCGGAAAGGGTCAGGCTTCCATTCGTTGGATTGGGGTGCAGCATCGGAAGGGTTCTTTGGGTTTCCGAGACCAGCGAGGTTGCGTCACAGACCATCACGTCCAGGACACTCGACGGTGACACATTGTTTTGAATCTGGTCTACGATGATGTTGCCCTCAGCATCCTCCACCGTGTAGTTGTGTTCGGTGGAGAAATAGCCTGCGTTCACCACGAAGTCCACCTCGCTCCCCTCTTCCAGGTCCACATAGCCGATGAGGTGCTGTCCATTGAACCAGTACCCTCCGATGACATCGGCCAGCACAATGCCATCATACACGGCGATGGTGCCAAAGTCCCACCCGTCAAATGCTGAATAGAGGTTGACCTTAATCTGACCACAAGCGCTTGGTGAAGCGCAGGCTTTGAGGCCAAAGACTCCAGAAGGCGATTGGAAGGGAGGCGTTGTCGAGGAAGGAGAGTCGGAGTCAAAGATCACGGCACCTTCGGCATCGACCACTTCAAAATTCCCTGGCCAACCTGCATATTCAGAGACGTAGTTCATGTCCACTGTAGACCCTTCGTTGACAGCAAAGGCAAAGCTGTTTGAAGTCCCATCGAAGATGGAGGGTGTTCCCACAAGGACATTGTCGACCAGCACTTGCATAAAGCCACTCCAACCTTCTCCACCCGGAGCATACATGTTCAATGTCCAAGTTCCGCAGGTGCCTACTGGATTGGGGAAGTTGAAATCGATGACTTCGTTGATGACGTGGACCACTCCGTTGTAAGCCTCCAAGTCAAGGGTGGTCAGCTGTGCGTTTTCCACGAAGATGCCGTCGTCGTTGACGAAGGTGTAAATGGCATCTCCACCGTAGCTGACGAGCAGTCCATTGTTGTCCAATTGGTCGCTGGTCAGAGGAATCTCCACAATGTGGCGCCGGAGGATTTCGTCCCAATAAGGGGAATCGAAGAGGTCGTTGACGTCGTCGAATCCATTCTCTTCGGCAAAGGCGAAGATGGCGGCATCGGTGGGGGCGAAGACCGTAAAGTGGCCTGGGGCATATTCGTTGTCGTTGATGACCGGTTGGCCAATGAGGTCGTCGTTCAGCAGGTTGGCATTGATCTCCTGTTCAAAAAGAGTGTGGTCCGGACTGTCGACCACGATCTGATAGACAGTCGCCTCGGGAGAGGAGGAGGGGGCCATGCCGTAATCAATGATGTGAACGACCCCGTTGAACGCCGTGTAATTGGTTTCCACGATGTTCACACCGTCAATGGTGAGCCCCCCTCCGGATCCTTCACCAACCATGGCATCTTCTCCGAGCAGGGTGGGTAGGGCCATTCCAGGTGCAAGATCCTCAGCCAGATAGATGCCCTCGATGATGTGGTATTGCAGAATATCCTGGAAATCCGGAATGGCCAGCATGTCAAACTGGTTGAGGTTCATCAGGTCTCCCAGTTCATCAATGGCGGCATCATTGGGCAGAAAGACGGTATACGCTCCGACTCCACTCAAGGCCGCTTCACAAGCGGGGCAGTAATACTGCATGGCATAGGTCGATTGCCATGCCCCAGGGGCGGTCTCGTCGCCGTTCCATGAGAACATGAGATCGAGGAGGGTAAAGGCGTCGACCGTGATGGTACCCACCATGCCGAGCTGGGCTTGGAAACCGATGCTCGAATCGAAGTTGTAGACGCCGGGGATGTCGAAGGTCACGACGCCCATGCAGGTGCCCTCTTCTGTTCCCTCTGTTTGTTCGAGATAGAACTCGGCCGGGTTGTTCCACGACGCTCCCGTCAGGGTGTTGGTGATGCCGTTGATGTCGTGCGTTCCCTGCACGTTGACAAAGGCCACTGTTTCACCGGGCAGGATGGTGAGCTCTGCCGGGGCGAAATAGTAGTCGGCCATCACGATGGTGTGGTCGGCTTCGCATTGGCCGCAGAGCAAAGAGCTGGTCGCGACGAAGATGGAAGTGACCAGAGCGCGGAATGTCGGTCTCATGTTTACTTGGGATTTGGGCATGCACTTAGACTACAGTGTGGAAGTACAACATGTGACCAAGTCCGTATGTTCTGCATCTCGGGGGTATGAGACGCATTTTCTGACTGAGCTCAGCCGGTCACGTGGTAGCCGCCGTCGACGTGGCGAACTTCCCCTGTAATGCGAAGGCCGGGCTGGAAGAGGTGTACGATTTCCAGTGCGAGATCCCGTGGCAGTGCATTGCCAAGGGGGCTCATAGAAGCGGCCTTTGCTACGTCTTCGGTATTGAGGGTCGCGCTGCCGGCTTTGCTGCCCAGGTAGGGTGAAAAGCGAAGGGCGTTGACGCGGATGCCACGACTGCGGCCCAATTCGTCTGCAAGCTCAATGGTGATGCGCTCGAGTGCGGCTTTGGCCACACTCATGTTCCGATACGGGTGGAACGTGACCTTTTCTGCTGCGATGTAGCTGAGAGAGCAAATGGAGGCGCCATCCAATAGCGCGTCTTGCTTCAGGAGGTGATGGGTCAAGCGGACCAGCGAAAACGCGGAGATGCCCAAGGTGTCGCAAAACTCCTCACGGGTCACTTCCAACAAGGGTTTGACCTGCTTGTTGCGGATGGTCCGGTCCATGGCAATGGAGTGCAGGAAACCATCCAAGGGGGTGTTGGCGGCTTTTAAGGCAGCGGCCAAATCGGCCATGCTCTCTTCTTGGGTTGCGTCTAAGATGAAGGTGGGGGTGTTCTCACCAAGCTCGGCCTTCACGGTCTCGCGGAACGCTTGCTCATTGGCACTGAGGTAAGCGAGGGCCTTTTCGGAGAGTCCCTCATGGTGCGGTGTTACGCCCAGTCCAGCGCAGACCACCTCTCCACCTTGTTCGATGATGGCTTTGGCGGTATGAAGGGCCAGGGAACCGGCGTCCGAAATACCGGTGATGAGAAATCGCTTGTTCTGCAGCATGTTCAGCATTTGTAGAGTGCGGCACCCCATGTCCATCCCGCACCTACGGCAGCAAAGAGGATGTGGTCACCGGCATGGAATGACTCTGAGCGCCAGGTCTCGTCCAGAACGATGGGGATGGTGCCTCCTGAGGTGTTGGCGTATCGGTCCATGTTGGTCCGCACTTTTTCCCAAGGGAGGTTGACGCGTCGGGCGATCTCTTGCAGGATGCGAATGCTGGGTTGGTGGGGCAGCATGCATTGTATGTCATCCACGGTGAGTTCGCATTTGGCCAGGACGGACTCAATGGTAGGTGGGACGACACTTACCGCCGTCTCAAACACGGCCTTGCCGTCCATCTGAAAGTTGTGCAGTCCTTGGGCCATCGTTTCTGCTGTTGTTGGGATTTCGCACCCGCCAGCCGGAACGGTGAAGCCGTCTTTGCCAGCGCCATCGCTGTGCAACTCGAATTGAAGAAACCCTCGGTCTTCTTCTGTAGCAGTGAGCAAAATGGCCCCAGCTCCATCCCCAAAAAACACGGAGTCCCTGCGGTCCCAGTCAGTGATGTTAGAGAAGGTGTCGGCTCCAATGACCATGACTGTTCGGAACATGCCTGAGGCGATGTATTGGCAGCCAGTAGAGAGTGCGAATAAAGCGCCGGAACACACCGCTGAGATGTCAAAAGCCACGGCGTTATTGGCGCCAATCTTCTCTTGAACGGCACAGGCTGTAGCTGGCGCTGGGCGGTCTGGTGTTGCTGTCGCCAAAACGATCAGGTCGATGTCTTCTGCAGAGATCCCCGCTGCCTCTATGGCTTTCAAGGCAGCGCCTGTGGCAATGTCGCTGGTGGTCTGGCCATCAACTACACGTCGTTCCTTGATGCCCAGACGTTCTTGGATCCAGGCATCGTTGGACCCTACGCGTTCGAAGTGGGTGTTGGGGAGCACTTTGTCCGGGACACAAGAACCGGTTCCGAGAATGATGGCGTTGGGCATGGCGTGTGAAACGAGCGCCAATGATACGTTAGAGAGATTCTAACACATTGGTTTTCAGTAGTGTATTGTGGACACGACTTGGTTCTATATCGCTGGTTTTCATGGGACTCGCGTTCATCTTTTTTGTCTACATGTTTTCCTTTTGACAACTCGCTGCAGCTTTGGACATCGGATTGGCTAAATGGCTCAGGTAGAATAATGAGCGACTCCTTTGGCCGTTCTTTCTGCAGCTGAAATGCCTTTGGACCAATCCGTGCTGTTGCAATTTTTGGACTCCCATTGCACGGTCTCACTTGCATGAAGTGCTTAGCTGTGCCCATTTTTTCTTGTCTGCCCCTTTTCCACTTGAGTGCGGCGGCTCATGAGGGTAGGGTGCAACCATTCTTCATGCTCACGCGTCTGAACAAAAACACCTGCATGTTTTTTAAGAAATCGAATTTTGATTGTTCCCGAGAGGATGTGATGCGCGCTCAAAAAGACGAGCGGTGTGTGATCATCGATTGTCGAACCCCTGTTGAAGTGGCCAATGGAAGCGTCAACGGTGCGGAGGTTCTGGACTGGATGGGAGGTGAATTCAAGGCCAAGTCTGCTTCATTGGACAAGACCAAATCATACTACCTCTATTGCCGGAGCGGCAACCGCAGTGGTCAGGCAGCTTCCCTGCTCAAGTCTCAAGGCTTTGAGCAGGTTTTTAACGCCGGGGGCTACGATGGACTCAAAGGTCTCTGACGAAGTTTGAGCCCAATCCAAGGCGGCGCTTGAGTATTGCTTGGAATTCGTCATCTTGACGGGGTGAATTTTGTTTACAGAACCGTGGTCCTTGTTGGACTGATGATGTTTGCGTTGGTGGCCTCAACGAGGGCACAATGCAATGAGTGTGAGGCTGATCCGAGTTGTACTTCGTCCGATGGCTTCCCGACACTGTGTCCGCTTGTCTTGCCGTCGGGTACTGCTGGAGAGGCGTATGAAACGGTCATTACTTTTTTTCTGCCCTCAGAGATTACAGACCCTGGCTCTGGTCTGGTGGCCACTTTAAACAGTGTGGCCGTTACCAATATTTCTGGAGTCCCTCCTGGGATGGACATCACATTGGACGATGTGGATGCGTTTTATGAGCCTGCGTCAGGCCAGAACAGCGGCTGCGCCACGCTGTGCGGGGAGCCCACGTTTGCTGGGGCCTTCGAGATTCAGATCAACATTTTGGCGGTGGTGACCGCTTTGGGATTTGAACAAGAAGTGCCAGAGGGATTCGCGCTGCCCCTCATCATTGCTCCTGGAACAGGGGGCACTTCGTCCTTTACCTATTCCCCGGCAGCAGGGTGTGGTGAAGTGGTGGCGGATTTTGTGGCGACCGTCTTTGGAGAGGGCAATCAGGTTACGGCCCATCAGTGGAATTTTGGAGCCTTTGGGGCTGCGGATGGAGACCAAGTAAACGGGGTGCTGTTCAATGCTCCCGGCCTTCACGAAGTGACTTTGGAAACGGTCATCCAAAACCAGGTGTTGAGCCAGGTAGAGCTGTTCAATACTGGAGGCGGTGGATGGGATGATTTCTTTGGCAACCCCGACCCGTATTTCACTCTAAAGGATGCCAATGAAAACGTGGTGTACACGTCCAGTACATTGGATGCCACTACTTCTGGAACGTGGTCAGGGCTGAGTATTGTGCTCAACAACCCGCCGTATTCCATC
Organism: uncultured Flavobacteriales bacterium; assembly: GCA_905478795.1. Classification (GTDB taxonomy): domain Bacteria; phylum Bacteroidota; class Bacteroidia; order Flavobacteriales_D; family Sanyastnellaceae; genus UBA8752. The sequence goes on along the minus strand of CAJQJX010000016.1, from coordinate 33,316 downwards.
GACTTCTATGATGAGGATTTGTTCGACGGCGATGATTGGCTGGGTTGGGCACCGTTTTCGCCCAATGGTCCGGGCGCTATCAATGTGGATGCCAATCCGAGCAATGCACAATTGACCATAGGGTTGAACGCTGTTGTGATGCTTTCCGATACCGCTCAAGTCTTGGTCAATGCCCTCCCTGAAGTGGAGGTGATTCAATCCGGTGCAAGCAGTTTGTCTTGTGTCAATGACAGCCTCCTCCAATACCAGTGGTTCATGGGGGGAAGCTTGGTGGAGAGCGGCGGTGTGCCTGACTTTTATCCTGAAGAAAGTGGTTGGTACACGCTGCTGGGATTGGATTCTTCTGGCTGTTCCGCATTGTCCGACAGCATTCTCTTTTGCATGCCCAATGCGGGTGTGGCCCTTGACTTGATCGAAGCGAATGGCTCGCCAATGGCATTGGTGACGGTAACCAATGTCAACTGGTGGGTGTGGCACTTCAATGGAAATCCTCAGGACACTTTGTTTGCAGGGGGCGAGACCTGGTTCCCCTTAGAAAGCGGCTGGTATTATGTGGCCTCGGAATCGGAGCTGGGTTGCCCTGTCTCCAGCGATTCGCTTTTGGTCTGCTGGCCCTTGGAGACGCCCCTGGTGACTCAAGATGAAGCAGGCGACCTCGTGGTTTCAGGCGGGCCTTGGGGGACCTTGGAATGGTGGATGGATGGCAACGCCGTCGAGGGCGCCACGAATGAGGTTCTGCCCAATCCAGGAGAGGGGGTGTATACGGTTTGGGTGACGGATTTTGTAGACTGTCCAGCTGTGGAGAGTGTGCCCCTTACTTATGTGGGATTGTTCGAACCACCTGTCCTTTCCTCATGGTCTGTCGGGCCCAACCCTTTCGAGGCCAAAGTGGAAATTCGGGTGTCGTCTGCTTGGTTCGAAGGAAGGGCCGTTTTGCGCGACGGCTCTGGGCGTGTGGTTGCACGGCACATGATTGAACAGGACCGTTGGACGTGGGATTTGAATCACCTGCCTGCAGGGGTTTATTTGCTTCAGCTGATCGATCCTCGCGGAGGATGTAGTCCTGCAAAACGGCTCATTAAGGCTGAGTGAGGCCCTTAAACCAAATTCGCCGTTGTGCGTTAATCTGACATGATGGTGCGCATGAGAATGATGTTGGTGGTGTTGGCTACAGGCCCGTTCGCCATGGCCTGTGGACAATCCCTATCGGGTCCAGATGATCTCAGTCTGTCCCAATCTTGGTCTCAAGAACCGAACGGATGGAGTTATCCTGTCGCGGTGTCTGTGCCGTCGGTTGACATGCCAGCGGGTGGATTTCCAGTGGGAATTGTGCTGCATGGAAATGGGGGCAATGGGTTCCAAATGCTCAACCTCGGCGGCAACCTGTTGTCTGATCACATCTTGGTGGCGCCAACAGGTTATTTGAACGCTTGGAACCTTTGTGGAGAGAACAGTGAGGCTCCAGACATTGCCATGTTGTCCGATTTGATCGTGCAATTGACGGGGTTTTCCAATGTGGATGCCGAACACATTCGGCTGATTGGCTCTTCGAATGGGGCGGGGTTGGTGAACCAGGCCTTTATCGAATTGGACCACCCGGGCTTGGATGCTTTTGTGGCGATCGTCTCCCAGATGAATGAGCCGCAGTATCACCAAGGTTCTTTCTACCGGCCTTCAGGCAACACCGATGCTCCTCTTGCTTTTTGCGGCTATGACGAAGAGGTTGTGCCCGCACAAGGGCGCAAGTACTTGTCGATGTGTAACCACAACGACTCTGTGGTGCCTTACAACGGTGGCCCAGCAGTGGGCAATTTCTTCTTGCCTGCGGAGGTGGCTATTCATCAAGTGGCGCTGCAGCAGGGACACACGGGACCTCCTGTTTCCGGTGAGCCATTGGGCACCTCTGGACTCACCGAGTTCAGTTATTTGGAGGGTGATGTGGTCCTGATTCGAGGGGGGGCAGGTCATGGAATGGATGCGGCACAAATGGAAATGGCAGCAGCATTCCTCGCCCTTGATGAGGACCCGGCTCCGCCTTCATCGGATTGCCTGGCGGACCTTGATGGCGACGGTCAAATCGCAGTAGGGGACATGTTGCTTCTTTTGGGTGAGTTCGGCTGCGTGCTGGGTTGTGGGCTGGCCGACCTTGATGCCGATGGCTTGGTCGGGGTCACGGATGTTTTGGCCTTGCTGAACGTGTTTGGTACGCCCTGTGAGCAGGGGCCGTCTGCCCCGGTTGTCATGGCGGACTCTACCTATGCTTTGCTGGTCGATACAGCCATCGTGTATGCTCAAGGATTGAGCCACGAAACCCTGAATTCGCCTGTTTCTGAGGCCATGCCGCTGCTGCTGGATGTCTACGTGCCACAGGGAGCTGGTGACAACCGGCCTGCGATTGTCATTATCCATGGCGGCGGGTTTACCGGTGGCTCCCGATCTGGTTGGCGGCAAGTGGAGCTGGCGGAGTATTTCGCCAGCCGGGGTTGGGTCGCCTTTTCGATTGATTACCGGGTACTTGGAGACAAAGGGACCGTGCCGCAACAGTGGGTCGATTCTGTCATGAGCACCGACGCGGCCCCCAGTTCTATGGGCCAGTCCATCGCGATCTATCCAGCGCACCGAGACGCTAAGGCGGCGCTGCGGTGGGTAGCGGCGCACGCGGAGGATTACGGCATGAACATGGATTACCTCACGGTGGGCGGAGGCTCGGCAGGGGGCATCACCTCTGTTGGGGTGAGCGTCACCGACCCTGAAGACTTCAGAGATGAGTTGACGACGGCCGCGGATCCGACGCTCGCCACCACCCACCTTGACCAGGATTATGAGGTGCACACCATCTTGGATTTCTGGGGGTCGCAAGTATCCGTGTCCCTTCTTCAGGGGGTCTACGGGGTCAATCGGTTCGATGCGGGGGATCCGCCCCTGTTCATTGCCCATGGAACCGAGGATGCAACAGTACCCTACATCAATGCGCTGCTCTTGCAATCGACTTGGAACAACATCGGTGTGCCCCATGTCTTGCACACATTGCAGGGTGAGGGCCACGGCCCTTGGTCTGCTACAGTAGACGATGCCGATGGCAATCCGCAGTCGCTGTATGAGCTCGCTTTTGATTATGCGGTAGCCCAGCAAATGCTGGTGGTGCAGTAGGCTTTTGCAGCCCGAATTTTCAGTCTGACGGAGGGGTGTTCACAGGGCTCCGCATTTCCAATAGATGGTGGTCTACTTCGGTGCGCAATGCTTCTACATCCATGTCGCGCAAGCGCCACAGCTCATAGGCGGGAAAAAGGAGGGTGACCACGGCCGTCCACATGACAAAAACAGGAAGGAAACGATTTAAGACACCGGTTAAAGAGGGCCAGCCTCGATGTCTAAACCGTTCGAACAGGGAGGGGGCCAATCCAAGAAGGGTGATTAGAAAGAGCAGGTTGGTGACCAATACCGCCAACCGATTGGGTGTGAGTCCCCATTGAATGAGTCGGGCACCAATGGCTGCAATGCCGATCAAGTCTGCGAAAATCCCCAAGACAATGAGCGCTCCGATCAGCCCTTGACTGAGCCAAGATGTGGTGTTTTTCAATGCACTGTGGAGCAATACGAGCCCTATGACTGCGCCGAGCAAGAGGTTGAAGACCAGCAGCTCTTCCCGATCCTCCGTCAGTTCGCGGAGCCCTTTAGAGAGGTAGGTGAGGAGGAACCCCGCTTCAAGCATCACAAAGAGGGGGACAAACAACCCCGCGATGATGGGAAGAATGCGCTGAAGCGCGTCTTGTTGACGCATCCAAACATGGTGGGCAAAGACCAGGACACCAGAGCCCCCCCAGGTTATGATGTGCACAATGATGGGCTCGGTCTTGAGCCCTACCATTTCCGCCATGACCACGGTGAGGGCTGAGAACAGCCCGCCGCCCGCCACAATCAGGCCACCATAAATGGCCACTTGAAGGCCGTTTCGGATGAACTCCACCCGACTGCCACCTCCACGGCTCCAAGACCAAACTGCGCCGGTCAACCCCAGGAGAAGAAGGGGGGCGTGGAGCAGCATGAGGTCGCAGGCTTGCAAGGCGAGCAGGACTTGTGCTGCAGCCTCGGGGTGGGCTTCTGCCATGTCGGCGATGATGTTCCGCTGCACTGGAAGGCGGTCGAGCATCTGCTTGAAAACCACAACAATGAAGGTGGCAGATAAGGCTGTTCCGAGCGCAATTCGCGCTTTGATGGCCTCATTTTCGCGCGCCCGAATGCCATGCCACAGCATGAGAGGGAAAAACGCAAAAAACCCGAGCCAAGGAAGTGACCATTCTGGGTCAATCTCTCCCGTTTTCCAGTATGGAATCAGAAAGGGCAGGGCAATCAGGCTGGCCAGGATAAGTGGGTAGCTGAAACCCTTCTTTTTTTGAGCGGTTTGGGCATTGATGCCATCGGCCTGAAGTCGGGCACGCCACAGGGCCTCCACTTCTGTGGAAGGTGGGTTGTGTTCGAGCTCCTGTAAGACTGCTGACGGGTCCTTACGATACAGCTGCTCCCACTCTTCTGGGGTGGTCTTGGACATCCTGTACAAGGTCGGATATTTTGATGGGATTCAAGGGAGGTGCCCCTGGCTTTCCGTTAAGTTCGCACCATGGCTGGAGGTTTTTTTGCTGTGTTGGATGACATCGCCCTAATGATGGACGATGTGGCGGCGGTGACCAAAGTGGCTGCAAAAAAGACAGCGGGTATTCTGGGCGATGACCTGGCGGTCAATGCAGAAAAGGCGGTCGGGTTTCAGGCCTCTCGAGAGCTGCCTGTGCTCTGGGCCATCACAAAGGGGTCCATGCTCAACAAGGTGATCATTCTCCCCGTTGCATTTCTGCTCAGTGCTTTTGCTGCAGGCTTGATTGAGCCCATTTTGGTGTTAGGTGGTGTCTACCTGTCCTATGAAGGGGTCGAGAAGCTGGTCCATTACGTTGTGCCACACCGGGAGAGTGCGCAACACCCTCGCAAGGAGGAGGTCAATGAAAAAGCGCGCATTCGCAGCGCGGTTATGGTGGACTTTATCCTGTCTGTCGAGATCATTATTCTTGCGCTCAGTGCTTCTTCTGATGCCGGCCTGTGGGTTCAAATCATATCGGTGGGCATCATCGCGATGGTGGCAACGGTGGGGGTTTATGGCCTCGTTGGCCTCATTGTGCGGATGGACGATGCGGGGTTGGTGCTCATGCAGCAATCCTCTCAGGTGTTGCGGCGACTGGGTCAAGCCATGGTGCTGGGTTTGCCCAAGCTGATTCGTGTCATTGGTGCGGTTGGAACAGCGGCCCTTGTGCTGGTGGCAGGCGGCATTTTTCACCATCACCTTCCTTTCGTTCATCACTGGGTAGAGGCTTGGCCCTCCGTTGTCGCCGATGTGGTGCTGGGATTGACCGGAGGGGGGGTGGCCTTCGCGGCAGTACAGGCGATCATCATGGGCAAGAAGGCTTTGGCCTGATCCTCTTTGGGCTTTGTTTGAACGCGGAGCCCCCTTGCGGTGTTGGTTCACAATGGGACGCAAACGCGATTTGAAAAATGTCCACATGCGCCGTCCGCCGGCAGTCACAGAGGGTGATTCTGAGGCCCTCAATGAATGGGGCGAAGGGTTGGACCGCATGACGGCCAAACGACGCCGTACCCACGAGAATCACCGTCCCAAAAGGACGTGATGCGGGGCGATGGCGGCCGTTGAATGTTCGGGTGCTTTACTCGCACTGCAAACCAAACTGCCCCAGAAGGAGTAGGATGTCTGTGACGCTAACGATGCCGTCGTTGTTGACGTCTTCCGCACAGTCGTTGCCGCAGGGAGTATAAGTGCAGGTGCCATCGTCCCACATGGCGCTGGCGTCAAAGTTGTCGGCATCGGCATAGGTGCACCCGCCGCCTGGTGTGCTCGGAGGGAAGGGGCAGTGGATGGGAGGAAAGAGACAGCTGCCATCCTCAAAGGCCGCATTCGGGTTGTAGTTACAAGCGCCAGGATAAGTGCATCCGGGTTCTTCAATGACCACGCAAGGCCCGTCCGTAAAGGTGACATTGCCGCCAAAGAACATCGCTGTGCACGGGTTCGTGTAGGTGTTTCCATCACACCCACAGACAGGATTGACCTCAGCGCTACAGACAATGTTTACGCCCAAATCCAAATACTCTTGGCTGATGCACCCTTCGTTGCAGTCGGTCACGCAATCTTCGATGGAGCCGTAAAATGCAGGGCTGTAATCTGTGGGCCCTACCATCGTCCCACAACCGCTGATTTCGGTGCAGTACCCATTGATTCGTGCAATGCCGAGAATGGCGTCACATTCGCCAAAGTTGATGCCCGCAACGTCGTCGCAAGGCTGCACTTCAATGGAGCCGGGAATGATGGTCAACTCGGCGTTGCTCCAGTTTTGATTGCCGCATTCATCAGCGGCATAAAAGCCCACGTTCACCACCACTGTTTCTGAGCAATCAATCAGGGGTATGGCATCGAAGTCATTGCCATATGTCAAGGTGTTGCTGCACGCATCTGATGCGCTTCCTCCCGCTGTAGATGAGGCCCAATTGAACATAAAGGCTTCTGCTTCCATAGGGTCAACACACCCGATGACCCCGTCGGATGGTGGCGTGGTCCAATCGGGCACTGTCGTGTCTTGAACGGCAATGGTTTGGCTGCCGACTGTTGTGTTTCCACTGGGGTCGGTGGCGACAAACGTTCTGACAATGGAGTAGTTGCCGGGACAGCTTCCGCTGAATTCTTCGGTGGTTTCTATGAGGGTGACACTTCCGCTGTTGTCAGTGGCGGTGGCACTTTCTAGGTTGATCTCTTCTGAGCATTCCACCGTGGTGTCCTCTGGAACAACCAATTCAGGAGGGGTGATATCATCGATGTTCTGACATTCCCCAGTGGTGTATGACGTCACCCCGGCGAAGTTGACGGCGATACAGTCGTTTGAGTATGTGACGCCATCGCAACCACAAACAGGAGCATAGATTCCTGGACACAACACATTTGGATTGATGAGGTCAGGATCGATGCAACCGTCTTGCGCATGACTGGCGCTGCTCAGGAGCAGAAATAGCGCTGTGCAACTAAAAATCAGCAGTTTGTGCATTCCTTTAAGATAAGGCTTCTCTTTTATTTTCTCAAGAATTACAGTGCCATTCAGCGTGCGCTGTATTCAGAATTGGGCGTCAGGGACGTTGTACCGTGAACCTGAATGTTTGCGTCTCTCCAATGCGGATGACGTATTGGCCATCAAGCCAGCGCGAAATGTCAAGCGATTGTTGGGTCAACCGTCCATTAGAAATGCGCCTTCCAGTGATGTCCCAAGCTTGGAATGTTTCATTTTCTGGGGAATGGCCGAAGCGGATGGTGTGGACGGCGGGATTGGGAAAGCACGTGTCATTCGTGTCATCTCCTGTGGATACGCCAGAAAGCACCTCCAAGGTGTTGATGGGAAGTCGCCAAGCACCGGCTTCATCTGTGGCCACCAAAAGGTGTGTTGCGCTAAAGTCCGCATCGAATATGGTCAGCCCGCCGAGGCCTTCATTGAGTCCCGTCCAGCTGTCGCCGTTGTCGTTGGAAACGTAGACGCCGTTTCCAAATGACCCCGCTACAATCCAATCTTGAAGTGTGGCAAAACCGCGAAACGTGCCGCCTGGCAACCCGCCGCTGAGCAGCGTCCAATTGGCCCCTTGGTCCGTGGAGCGAAAGATGCCTGAGCCAATGCCACCGGCGGCGAAAAGGGTGCTTCCATGCGCTTCAATGGCCCGGTAGGTGTTGGACGAAGTTCCATTGTTGATGGCTTCCCAATTGGCTCCATTGTCTGAGGATCTGAACAGCCCTTGCCCTTGGGTGCCGACATAGGCCACGTTGTCCAGGATGGTGATGCAGCGGACATCCAATCCATCCAATCCAGCTGGGATCCAGTTGTCTCCGTGGTCTGTTGAAGTGTAGGCTCCAGAAGGGGTTACAACCCAGAGGCGGTCATTGGAAGCCGCCATTCCATGGGAAAGCAATTGAGGCAAACCGTTGTCGACCGAAACCCAGCTGCTACCGGCGTTGTCGCTGCGGAAAACGCCATTGCTCGAGCACATGTAGACGTAGGTGTCGTCGTGCGTAAAGCCGCGGGTAGGACCGATGCTCGTGTTGCCAATGTTGGCCTCGCTATACGTTGCCCCTTCATCATTCGAGTGGTAAGTACCTGTCGCGCCGCCGGAATAGGCCCAGCCGTCGTGAAAGTGGATGCCTTGCATATTGAGGCCCTCCGTTCCTTCGCCCTGCTCCCAGGCTTGGGCGAGCATGAAGGAAGGCATCATCATGCAGGCGATGCCGAGTGTCAGGATGGGGGGGGATGAAAATGGCATGGAAGATGAGGTTTCGGTGGGTGCAATGTCGCCAACCTGTTTTTGATCGAGCACAGGACCAGAATGGCTTCCCCTTAACTTGGCTCCATGTCACAAGGAGTTCTTCTTTTCGAAGCGCAGTTTAACCCCCGTTTGCAGCGCTATCTGTTTCTGTCCATTGCCCTGGTATTGCTGGCAACAATCGTAGGTATCCCGCTGCTGCTTGTTTGGATTTTGGGTTGGGGACAGTGGGTAACGCGCCTGCATTATCGCAGTTTGAAGTGCAGTTTGACAGCCCGACATCTGCAGTTTTCTAAAGGGCATTTTTTCAAGACCGAAAAGACCATTCCCTTGGAGAACATCCAAGATTTGACCTTCATTGACAATCCATTGCTCAAGTGGTTTGATTTGCGGATTCTGAAGGTTGAAACAGCCGGTAATAGTGCTCAAACTGGCGCTGATATGAAGTTGGTGGGTATCGTGGATGCCGCTGAATTCAAAAAAAGGGTGATGCAGGCCCGGGATGATTTTCAGGAATCTCGCGCTTCGGCTGGAGGCGGCCACACCACAAGTGATGGTGATATGATGGCTGTGCTTCGCGACATCCACGCCTCGATCGAGGGGCTGCGAGAGGACATGAACCGCGGCAAGGAGTGACAGCCTCTTTTACTTCTTGAAGACGGCTGGTGTGCGGCCCGGTTTAGTGAACCTTGACAAAGCGCAGCACTTGCTGTCTTTGGAGACTTACGAGGTGCAAGAAATAGAGCCCCGCGGGCCATGTTGACACGTCGATTGTGGGGCCATCGGTGGGGCTCCAAGTGGCAAAGGTTCGTCCGCTTGCTGACCGAATGCAAGCCGATTCGGGCAGCCAAGGCAGCTCAAGGTGAAGCGTCGACTGCACAGGGTTGGGGTGACAGGATGCTGTTGGGGCGTGCGACGCCGTTGCGATGAGGGAAGGCGTGCAGTCCAAAGTGAGGGTGACGTCGTCCTCTTCTTCGCCATAGGATTGCAGGGCGATCCAAGCAGACGGGTCTCCCGTGAGGTGATGCTGCAACCAGCCCACTGTTAAAGCAGCTGTATGGGCTTGTTGGGCTTCTCGTGACATTCCGGAAAACCCCAGTTCTCCAAAATCACACAGGGTGCCGCTGTCAGAATATCCGCAATGGCTGCCGTTTTCTAAGGATGCAAACCCGCGGCAAGTTGTGCCTGGAAGGGATTCGTAAACGGGGATGTGTGACGATAAGGGAGGGGTGATCGCATCGCCGGTCCCAGAAATAACCAGTGCTGGAGCGGTTACGTTTCCAGCGGCGGCTATAGCGGAGGGCGAGGTTTCTGCAGGAGCCCAACCGATGACCGCCCCCAGTGATGCGCCCATTTCTGCAGCGCCCAACCAGGAGGCGCCGCCACCCATGCTGTGGCCGACCAAAGCCGTCGCATTGGAAATGAGCCCTTCTAATGCCCCCCCTACTTCTGCGGAAGCGTGGTTGGCCACAAATGCCATGTCAAGACCAAAGTCCCCATGAGAAGGGGTGAGGCCAGTTTCAGTGCCGAGCAATGCAACGGCGAAGCCTGCCTCTGTCAAGTAGCCAGACATGTCGTCGTAGTCTTCGGGTCCCATCAGAAAGCCGTGGCCCAAAACCACAAGGGGGAAGGGGCCGGTTTGGTCAGGATCGAACTTGAAAAAGACCGGAATGTCTCGGCTGCTCCTGGCCTCATCTACAAAAGTCCACTCGAGCTGCTGACCCCAAATTTCCTGGTGTATTCCATGAGACATGGTCAATGCCAAAACAAAAACGCCACCAAGCAAAGAAGACAACTTGTTCATGCGGCGAACCTACTGTAAGCTGCTTGATTTGTGCACCTTGATGTCCCCTTTGGATCCTCATGATGCCTAAGCCGAGGAGAATTGAGTACTTTGACAGACGTCCCGTTAAATCTCTCGTTCCATGATGTCTCTTGCTGCGAAAATGTCCCCTTGGCGGTTTTTGAAGTACACCCTGTCTTTTACCATCCCCTTGGCCACTTTGGCTTCTTTGATGTCGGATGGAAACTGGACTTGGTTGGCCATTGCCTACAGCTTTGGTTTTTTGCCCTTTATGGAGTTGATTTTGCCCTCTGCCAAGAAAAACCTGACCGATGCCGAGAGAGAAGTGGTGTCTGAAGATCCGCTTTATGATGGGCTCCTCTGGTCAATGGTACTGATTCAATGGGGGCTGCTCGGCTATTTCATTTGGGATTTGGCCCAAGGTGGCCGGACCATGTGGAGCTTGGAATGGTGGGGTTGTGTCTCTGCCATGGGCCTATCCTGCAGCATTCTCGGAATCAATGTGGCCCATGAATTGGGGCACCGAAAGGAGAAGCACAATCACTGGATGTCCCAGGCTTTGCTGGTCACTTCGCTGTACACGCATTTTTTCATTGAGCACAACCAAGGGCATCACCGGAATGTGGCCACGTTGGAAGACCCGGCTACAGCTCGGCGCAATGAGTGGCTGTTCACCTTTTGGTTCCGTGCGGTTTTTATGGCCTGGTGGTCGGGATGGAAAATTGAGGCCAAGCGCCTGCGCAGAAAGGGAATGACCCCTTGGCATTCCAGCAACGTTTTCTTGAGGCTCCAGCTCATTCAATGGGGTTTGCTTGCTGCGGTTTGGGCCGTTTTTGGATGGGAAGTAGGAGTGGCTTGGTTGATCGCGGGTGCCTTTGGTGGATTCCTCTTGGAGGTCGTCAATTACGTGGAGCACTATGGTCTGCTTCGCGACAAGGTCAGCGATCACCGTTACGAACGGGTTCAGCCCCAGCACAGCTGGAACTCTGACCACCCATTGGGACGTATGGTGTTGTTTGAACTGACCCGCCATTCCGACCATCACCATCAGTCTGAGAAGCCTTATCAAACCCTCAACACCATCCATGATGCGCCGCAGTTGCCTACGGGGTACCCCGGCATGATGCTGTTGAGTTTGATTCCACCTTTGTACTTCGCCGTGATGAATCCGCGGGTGGACCGATTGAAGGTTCTTGCTGAGTCCTGAATTTCATGCATCCGTGCGGGGAACCCCGCGCACTTTAGACATTATGTTCCCTATGACTGGTCGTTTGTGTCTCCTGTTCCTTTTGTACTCGTCTCTCCCTGCTATGTGCTGGTCACAAAGCCCTTCAACGTTGGCCTCAGTGCCCATGACCTCGCGCATGGCGTTGTCGGAGTTGGAGGCTTTGGTGAAGCAGTGCGACGACGACGATGAGCTGTATGCCATGGCTTCTGGGCAGTATCCCGTGGCCTGGTTGAATGGTCGATTGATGGTGGGATTCCTTGGAAGTGTGGCTTCAGAAACCGTTGATTTTGGGGCGTTACAGACGCCATCACCGCAGCTCCATGTGGGTGCGCAGAGGGGTTCTGTAGTCTCCTTTCGCATCGACATTCATCATTTGGACATGTTAGAGGGCTTGGGGCTCAGTGCTTGGCAATTGGCAGGGAAGGCTGCTCCGGATTTAGAAAAGGCGCGATATGGAACCCGAGCAGATAGTGTTCAGGCGGGCTTGGGTTTGCCCCAGGCTTTTACGGGAGAGGATGTGCTCATTGGTGTGGTCGACTGGGGCTTTGATTACACCCATCCCATGTTTTACGACGCGGGCCTCAATGCTTCGCGCATTCGGGGGGTTTGGGATCAATTTCGCCAACAGGGACCGGGACCTGCAGGCTTTGATTATGGCCGGATGGCGGATACGCCAGCGGAGATTGCCGTTCTGGCTTCGGATACCTCCAACATTTACAGTTTTGCTTACCACGGCACGCATGTGGCTGGCATCGCTGGAGGTGCAGGAGCGGGCGTAGAGCTGATTGGAATGGCGCCTGATGCTGGGTTGCTGTTCGCGTCTTTCCTCATCGACGAAGCGGCCGCCATGGATGCCTTTGCATGGATGCAGGATGTGGCTGAATCGGATGGAAAGCGTCTGGTCATCAACAACAGCTGGAGCCTCCCGCAATTTGGAACCAAGGACGGCCAAGGGTTGATCAACCAATTCATTGACGCCATGTCCGAAGAGGGGGTGGTGTTTGTGGCTTCTGCCGGCAACAATGGCGACAGCGACTTTCACTTGTCTCATGACTTTGCTGCTGACACCGTGCGCACGCGGGTTCAGTTCTACCCAGAATCGGCCAATCCGAGTATGTGGGGCCAGGCCTTAACACTTTGGGGAGAGGCAGGGGCATCGTTCGATGCGGGATTTGTGCTGACTTCTATGGGCAGTAACGTGTTGCAAGAGAGTCCATGGTATGCTACGGATGGTGGTCCGTTTATGCTCGACTCTATGCTGATTCAAGGCGGTGATACCATCTTGTTTGATTTGGTGGTCGAGGAGGCACATCCGGCCAACGGAAGGCCTTTTGCGCGGTTCCGCATCCGGAAGGGAGCCGCCGCTGTGGGTGTTGGATTACAGGTTGCGGCAGAGTCCGGAACCGTGCACGGTTGGAATACCACCCACTTGTCCAATGGCGTGGGCAATTGGGGACAGGACTTCATGTCCACCAGTGACGGTTGGCTTGCAGGCAATCCTGACTACGGTGTGCAGAGTCCTGCTTTGTCCGAGAGTGTGATTGCCGTGGCGGCTTATTACTCGGAATACCTGAACCCCCTCGGCAATGAAGGGGGCGGGACTTTGGCCAACTTTTCGACCTATGGCCCTACAATAGATGGCAGGCTCAAGCCTGAAATTTCCGCGCCCGGCGTTTCTGTAGAATCTTCCATGAATTCCTTTACCGATGCCAGTTTCAATGCGACGGAGGAGGTTGAATTCAACGGTGTGCTCTATCCGTTTGCCAAGCTGTCGGGGACGAGTATGAGTGGACCCGCTGTGGCGGGGATTGTAGCACTGATGCTGCAGGCCAATCCTGAATTGACCATCGAAGAAGTGCGGGAAGCCCTTCAAGTCACCGCGCGTGAAGACGACCATACTGGTGTGATTCCGGCCACGGGCAGCACGGTGTGGGGATGGGGAAAGGTCAACGCTGTTCGAGCGGTGCAACAGGTGTTGGGCATCAATGGTGTGCCGCCTGCATTCTCAGCAGGGCCTGTAGAGTCTCACTTTGTGGTCTGGCCAAATCCGGTTGGCTCCTTGTTGCATGTCTCGCCCGTCCGAGACTTGAATTCGTTTGAATGGACGGTGTTGGATGCGCTCGGACGTGTGTGTGACACGGGCATTGGGCAGGGTTCGGTGGATTTGGAAACAAGCGGTTGGCCTCTTGGTGCTGTGGTCTTACAACTGGTGGCCGAAGATGGCCGGCAAGAGTCCCGGAGGCTGATTGTAGAATAATTTTCCGTGTCTGCAGTTGCGGCCGGACCCCACAGAATACTCCCTCCATGAAAAACTTCAACTTCTGGTATGTCGCGCTTTTTGGTGTGCTCAATTTTGTGGGACTGGCCATTGGGGGCTTAGCGACTGGGCCGGGGGTGTCTTCGGATTGGTATGCGGGGTTGGACAAGGCCCCTTGGACCCCGCCAGGCTGGGTTTTTGGAGCAGCTTGGACCGCGGTGATGTTGGGCTTTACATGGTTCATGACGTCGGTCTGGAGTCAACTGGGTACAGGTGTTGAGCGCCGGACTTGGGCAGGGTGGTTCGCGATGGCGTGGCTGCTCAACGTGGGGTGGAACCCCCTGTTCTTTGGGTGGCAAGAAGCGGGTTGGGCTTTGGCCGAAATCCTCGCGCTGTATGCTGTGATTGTGGCCATGGCGCGCAAGGCGTGGTCGGTCTTGGGGCCAGCGCGTTGGGGCATCGCCCCTTATGTGGCTTGGCTTACGGTAGCGGTGTCGCTCAATGCTTATGTGGTCTTCAACAACCCTTCGAAGTCCGGAGAGACATGGCCGGAATCCCGATGGGAGCAGGGTTGGAAGGATTTAGATGGCGCCGTGGAATGGGCGGTTGAAGAGGGACAGATCCCCGGTGCCGTGCTCTTGGTGATGCGGGATGGAGAAGTGGCGGTTCACAAAGCCTATGGCATGGCGGATCCTGTGTCGGCAGTACCCATGGAGAAAGACGCCTTGTTTAGAATCTGCTCCCAAAGCAAAGCCATCACAGCCACGGCGGCGATGATATTGTGGGAACGTGGACAATTGGGACTGGACGATCCCGTTTCCAATTACCTCCCCGAATTTGCCGGTATTGGCGTCATAGATACGCTCCGGACAGACACTTCGTTCACCGCCGTTTCCTCCACTTCAGAAATGACGGTTCGTCACCTGATGACGCATACCTGTGGCGTCTCATATGGTGAGATTGGCGACCCGCGTTTCGAAGCGCTGTATGAGGCGCACGATGTGCTGGACCTGTTCCCGACGGATGGCCGCTCAACCCGGGACAACGTTCGGAACATCGCTTCAACATGCCTCATTCATCCGCCTGGTGTTCAGTGGAATTACAGTTTGGGGCTGGATGTCTTGGTGGCGGTTATCGAGGTGGCGGCGCAGCAGCCGTATGCGGCGTTTCTACAATCCGAGATTTTGGAACCCCTGGGGATGAACGACACCCATTTTGTGCTGCCCATGGAAAAAGCCAAGCGGCTGGCCAATGTCGTGGAGCCCGCGGAGGATGGCTTTCAGTGGAAGCGTCACGAGCATCCGCGTTACAGCATTGATTACCCGCTCCATCCGGAATGGCCCTTGTGCAGTGGTGGGGCCGGTCTGACCTCGTCGGCCAAGGATTACGCGCGCTTTTTACAGTGCTACCTCGATCGGGGTGCCACACCGGAGGGCCGTCTGCTTCAAGCCTCTACCGTGGACTCGGTTTTGGCCGATCAAGCGCCTGGGCTGCTCGATGGTGGCTGGCATCAAGGCTTGGCGTTTGGTGTGCGCAATGGGGGGAGCTCTGCGGGCAGTTTTTTTTGGAGTGGATACTTCAACACCAGCTTTTTCGCCCAACCCAGCACCAAGACATCGGTGGTGTTGATGAAGCAGACCTACGGCCTGAAAGTGGACAGCACGGCCACGGCCTTTGCTTCGCTCCTCTGGAATTGAACCGGGTGAAGGCTTAGAGCCGCATCTTTGGCACCATGTCCAAGGTCAATATTTTCAAGCCTGTTGAGCAGAAGTCGCGTTCAGCGGCTCCCGCTCCACCAACCGATTCTGCAGCATTTCACGCTGTCGTGGATTCGCGGCGCAGCGTCCGCGTATACGCCGATGATCCCATTCCGGAGTCGGTGATGGAAGCGTGCATGGACGCGGCCTTAAAGGCCCCGAACTCTTCCAATTTGCAGACATGGGAAATCCACCATGTGGTCGATGCGGCGAAGAAGGCGGCCTTGGTAGAGGCCTGTTTGTCTCAGCCAGCGGCCGGGACGGCACCAGAATTGTTGGTCTTTGTGGGCAGGCCGGATTTGTGGAGACGCAACAACCAATGGATGCTCGAGGCGTTTGACCGTGCAGGTACTGTCCCGGAAAGCGCCTATCAGTATTATCGAAAGATCACGCCGCTGGTCTATGATCAAGGAGCTTTTGGCTGGCGGACGCCATTTAAATGGTGGATCACCCGGTGGCGTGGACTGCGGAAGCCGATTCCGCGTGAGCCGATTGGCAAGTGGGGGATGCGCATTTGGGCGCACAAATCCACGGCATTGGCTTGTGCCCAATTCATGCTGGCTATGCGCGCCCATGGTTTTGACACTTGTCCCATGGAGGGCATGGACAGCGCTCGGGTCAAACGCCTTTTGGGATTGCCGCGTCAGGCGGTGGTGACCATGGTGATTTCTGCGGGCAAGCGGGCCGAGGGAGGGGTTTATGGTGCGCAGCAACGGTTTGATCGCAAGCACTTTATCCACCGCCATTGATGGGGTGTCGTGTGTTGTCTTTGGGGACAGCGGCGCTGTGTTTGGCCGGTGTATTGATGACCAAAGTCGCTTCGGCACAAAGGCGGGTTCATGTCGATGACATCGTCATTTCGGGACGGTTCCTGTATGAAGCTGCAGACTCCACGGGGTTGGACGAGCCGGTGTTACACCCTTTCACGGGCACGTTGTTTGATCTCTGGCCCAACGGCGCCCTGAAGAGCGAGTGTGTCATTGAGGATGGAGAATGGGGGTTCAACTGTCAGGAATGGCACCTGAATGGACAGCTGCGCAGCGAGGAGGTGTTTGATCCGCCATATGTGTTGTGGAATGGTTGGTATCCTGATGGTGAGGTCTTCTTTCAAAAACGCTTTGCCTTTGAAGAACCTTCGGGCCCCTTTATTGGTGTGGGAGAGGAGCTGGATGCCAAGTGTTTCACGCCAGATGGAGCGCTGATGCCGTGTCCTGAAGAGATATTGTGGCCCGGTGAAAGCGAATAGGGGGAGGCTCAAAATGGCCTTTCGGAATCGGTCTCAGGGTTCCTTGAGCCCCACCGGGATCTATGGGGCCTTTCACCAAAAAAATACCCTTCGAACGGATGTCCGAAGGGCATTTCCCAAAAAGGGAGATTCTGATCGAGGCCACCCATATCCATGGGTGCCATTCAGTGTTGATCTCTGTATTAAGATTTGGCAGCGTTGCGTTGGTACAACATGCCGATTACGGCGCCCGTGGCGGCCATAAAGACGATGTTCGCCACCACGTCGACAATGCCCTCGTTCATCGAGAAAATGTGCCCGCCATCACAGGTGAAGAAGCCATAAATGAACACGTTGAGCATTCCGTTTGCGACAAGGCCAGCGACCGCGCCATGCTTGGCACCGGCAGCTGGTGAGAAATTGCTGCCCAACTGGATGATATAAGCCGCTAGACCGACCATCAAGGCGTTGCCGAAGATCATGGCGCCCATGTTCATTTGGTCCTCAGGAACCACGCATGTGCTTGTGGGGTATTCCATGATACCCATGTAAAAAACAGTGCTGATGACCATGAAAGTCACCAAGCCTGCGAAAAAAGGAAGTAAATGTTTCATTGTAGTAAGGTGAATTCAAAAATCCTCAGAATCGCATGAGTGGGTGTTGGTGCAGCAGGTGTTTTGTGAAGGTTCTTGTGTTAAATGTGGCTGTTTTCAGAGGTGTGGCGCCCAGTTCTTTGGTGAAAACGTCCATTCTCTGGTGGAGGTAAATCCCGCTACCTTTCCTCTTCATACCGGGTAAATACAGCACCTTTACAACATGTCTGCAGTCCTGATTCTTTCTTCCCTCGCTGCCTTGTTTGCGGCGCTCGCATGCTTCCTTGTGCTCACCCGTAGCCGCAAAGGAGCCGGTGTTAGCGATGGGAAAACCGAGGAGAGGCTGGACCGTTTAGAGGCCGTGATTCGGGATGAATTTCGCGAGAATCGAAAGGAAGGTGCTGCGCTGGCGCAAGCGCAGCGGAAAGAGTTGACCGATGGATTTGGCGCTTTCAGGAAACAAATGGAGGACCAGAGTAAGACCCAATCCGATGCGCTTCGCGACCGGTTTGGTGATTTGTTGAAGCAGCTCGATGACCAAGGCAAGAAAAGCCTGGATTCGGTCAAGGATGTCAGGGGTACGGTAGAGAAGCAGCTCAAGGAGATGCGCGATGACAATGGCAAGCGGCTGGATGAAATGCGCAAGACCGTGGACGAGAAGCTCCAGGTCACTTTGGAGAAACGCCTTGGTGAATCGTTCAAACAAGTCAGTGATCGCTTAGAACAGGTTCACAAGGGGCTGGGCGAGATGCAAACACTGGCCAGCGGAGTGGGGGACTTGAAAAAGGTGTTGACCAATGTCAAGACGAAGGGCATCCTTGGAGAGTATCAATTGGGCAATATCCTAGAGCAATTACTGACCACAGAGCAATACGAGGAAAACATCGCCACCCGTCCCGGAAGCTCAGAGCGTGTTGAATTTGCCGTTCGGATGCCGGGTCAAGACGACAACGAGTCTGTTTGGCTGCCCATTGACAGCAAGTTTCCGCTCAAGGGGTATGAGGATTTGCTCACAGCGCGCGAAGTCGGAGATCTCGCGGGAATTCAGGCTGCTGAAAAGGCCTTGACCCGAACCATTGAGTCCTTTGCAAAAGACATTAGTGAGAAATACGTAGAGGTGCCCCACACGACGGATTTTGGGGTCATGTTCCTTCCCGTAGAGAGCCTTTATGCAGAAGTGTTGCGCCATCCGGGAGTTTTTGAAACCCTGCAGCGCAAATACCGCATCACCGTGACAGGGCCAACGACCATGTCCGCCTTGCTCAACAGTTTACAGATGGGCTTCAGGACTTTGGCTGTGACCAAACGGAGCAGCGAAGTGTGGAAGATTTTGGAGGCTGTCAAGACGGAGTTTGGGAAGTTCGCCGAACAACTCGAGAAGGTCGATGACCGCTTGGGCAAGGCCAAGACTGAGCTGGAGAAGCTGCGCAACACCCGGACCAATGTGATGGAAAGGAAGTTGCGGGATGTGGCGCTCATCGATGCCGATGAGAGCAGCCGGATCTTGGCGCTTTCTGAGGGCAGCGAAACCGATACTCGCGTGCAGCCTGAGGAAGACTGAGTCCTTATTGCGGGTTGATTCGGTGCACCAATCCATTGGTGGACGACCACCCGCCAGGTTGTTTTTCAATGGTGAAGTCCAGCGCATAGAGTACACATTCCGGTTCCAAAACGAAGGATACCTGTCCGGAAAACGGCCCTGTGCCGTTGGGTAGATTCCAGGATTGACGCACTGTGGTGGATTCAACGAGCATGAGGGTATATACCTGATCGAAGGGTTCCCATCCCAGTATGGAGAACGGGAATTCTACGAGGGAGCCTTCAGGACTGATGGTAGAATCTTGCCAGGTGACCTTGAAGGAGCCCAAATAGTCGTGTTCTGAGAGGGCCGATATCACATAAGATCCTTCTGGGATGTCCACTTCTATGAGCAGGTCGATTTGAGTCGTTTTACCTGCTTTTCCGGGTTTGGCAAAAACCCGAATGTCAAAAGGTGTGGTATGGGGCGTCGCGATGTGATCAAGAGGTCCGCCCGCAGAGGTCGGCTGATATTGGGGTGACCCGCATCCGATTACAAAGGCTGCAAATAGGATGGTGAAATCGCAGCCGCGCATGACGGAAAGCTATGGCATAAAAAAGGGGGCTGCATGTGCAGCCCCCTTTGGTGTCTTTTAGAATGGGTGCGTCATCAGTCGCAGTCGTGGCCGAAGTAGACCAGAATGCTTAAGACGTCACCTACGGAGATGAAAAAGTCGCCGTCCACGTCTTGTGGGCATCCGTCATTGTCAACCACACATTGGCCAAGCTCGGCATCCCAAATGGTGCCCTCACCGCAGCACCCGCCATCAACGCAGTCGTTCTCGGGCGCTGGAGGCAGCAGCACAGCGTCGATCACGTGGACCACGCCATTGTCGGTTATGATGTCAGCAATGGTGACTTGGGCGTCGTTGATGAAGATGGACCCTTCGCAATCAATGCTGACTTCTACGTCTTCTCCAAGAAGTGTTGTGGCGGTGGCGCCATCGGCGAGGTCGGTCGACAGGACCTGTGCGCCCACCACGTGGTACAGCAGAATGTCCGCGAGTCCGGGCAGGGCCAAAAGGTCTTCAGCTGTAGCGTCCAATGCTGCCGCGAGGGCGGCAAAGGCATCATCGGTAGGGGCAAACACCGTAAAGGGGCCTTCACCGGAGAGGGCGCCCGCGAGGTCTGCTTCGATCACGGCAGCCTCCAAAATGTTGTGCACCTCGCTGTTGACGATGACATCGACTACAGTGAACGGTTCTGGCGCGATCAATACTGCGTCGATGACGTGAACCACACCGTTGTCGGTGACGATGTCCGCGACGGTGACCTGGGCGTCATTGATGAAGATGCCGCCGTCGTTGATGGTGACGGTCACGTCTTCTCCCAGAAGCGTGGTGGCGGTGGCACCGTCGGCGAGGTCTGTGGACAGGACCTGCGCACCCACCACGTGGTACAGCAGAATGTCCGCGAGTCCGGGCAGGGCCAAAAGGTCTTCAGCCGTAGCGTCCAATGCTGCCGCGAGGGCGGCAAAGGCATCATCGGTAGGGGCAAACACCGTAAAGGGGCCTTCACCGGAGAGGGCGCCCGCGAGGTCTGCTTCGATCACGGCAGCCTCCAAAATGTTGTGCACCTCGCTGTTGACGATGACGTCTACCACGGTGGTGGTCTCAGGTTCGGTGGGCGGAAGCAATACCGCATCGATGACGTGAACCACACCGTTGTCGGTGACGATGTCCGCGACGGTGACCTGGGCGTCGTTGATGAAGATGCCACCGTCGTTGATGGTGACGGTCACGTCTTCTCCCAGGAGCGTGGTGGCGGTGGCACCATCCGCGAGGTCTGTCGACAGGACCTGTGCGCCCACCACGTGGTACAGCAGAATGTCCGCGAGTCCGGGCAGGGCCAAAAGGTCTTCAGCCGTAGCGTCCAATCCTGCCGCGAGGGCGGCAAAGGCATCATCGGTAGGGGCAAACACCGTAAAGGGGCCATCACCGGAAAGGGCGCCCGCGAGGTCCGCTTCGATCACCGCAGCCTCCAAAATGTTGTGTGCCTCGCTGTTGACGATCACGTCTACCACGGTGGTGGTCTCAGGTTCGGTGGGCGGAAGCAATACCGCATCGATGACGTGAACCACACCGTTGTCGGTGACGATGTCCGCGACGGTGACCTGGGCGTCGTTGATGAAGATGCCACCATCGTTGATGGTGACGGTCACGTCTTCTCCCAGGAGCGTAGTGGCAGTGGCACCGTCGGCGAGGTCGGTCGACAGGACCTGAGCGCCCACCACGTGGTACAGCAAAATGTCCGCGAGTCCGGGCAGGGCCAAAAGGTCTTCAGCCGTAGCGTTCAAAGCGGTGGCCAACGTAAGGAAAGCATCATCGGTAGGGGCAAACACCGTAAAGGGGCCTTCGCCGGAGAGGGCGCCCGCGAGGTCTGCTTCGATCACCGCTGCTTCAAGGAGATTGTGCACTGCGCTGTTAACGATGACGTCGACAACGGTGGTGGTTTCACCCTCTTCAACAATGATGGTGCCGACCATGCCTTCATGTTCAGCATTGTTGCCCACTCCATCTTCAAAATGATAGACACCGGGTTCGTCAAATGTGACCGTGCCCAAGCAATTGTTGAAGAACCACCAGGCGTAATTGGCGGCCAAGTTGAAGGGCACAGGATTGTCAAAGTCTTCACCAGTGTAACTGGTTTCTCCATTGATGCTGTGCCATCCGCCGTAGTTGGTGAAGGATACAGATTCTCCGACCTGTATAGTCAGTTCAGAGGGCTCGATCTCGTAATTGTAGATGGCGACGTGGTGGTCCCCATTGCATTGGGCTGTTGCGGCCAGGCAGCCGGCGAACAACGCCAAGAGGGTAATGAAATAACGCATTAAATTGGTTGTGATTGGGTAGACAACATCTATACAAGAATGATGTTCTTCCGAGCCTTCAAATGATGCCATGCCCTTGACGACTTCCATCACAAGATTCATGTTGTCCGCTTTGGCTTTGGTGATGCTTTGTGGAACGGGTGGGTGTGGTTCTGAGCCGCAAAATTTTGAAGGACACCGCGGGCCTGCTTGGGGCGGTTGGGCATTCCAGGATACTTCTCAAGTGTGGAGGGCGGCTGAAGTTCCGGGTTGCATCCACACCGACTTGGAGCACCATGGCCTTTTGGCCGATCCCTTCAATGACATGGAAGAATTGGGGGCGACTTGGATTGAGGGGCGTGATTGGCGCTATCGGTGTGCCGTGCCACCGACGCCCAACGATTCGTTGGGGTGGGAGGTGCTTTTTGAAGGGTTGGACACCTATGCTGTGGTTGTTTTTAGAGGCGATACCGTCATGGAGGCCAACAACATGCACAGAAGTTGGCGCGTGTCTTTACCGCAGGATGCAGCAGGGGATACCCTCGAGGTGGTGTTGCAGAGTCCGGTGCGGCGTGGACAAGCCCGTTTGGACCTTTCTCCATGGCCCATCCCCGCGAGCAATGAGGCCAAACCCATTGGGCAGCAGACGAGTGCCGTCACCCGAAAGGCGATGTATCACTACGGATGGGACTGGGGCCCAAGGCTGGTGACCAGTGGTATTTGGAAGCCAGTCCGTTGGGTGCGTCCAGTCGCTGCATTGCCTGACTTCCGGTATCAGTTTATGGAGGGCAATGGGGATTCAGTGCGTTACGCGCTGGTTTTTGATGGTCCGGTTCCAGATTTGGAGTGGGCCCTGACACTGCGCGATTCACTGGTCAACACGGTGGTGGAGCGTGTCTCGGAAAACCGGTACGAGTTGGCGTGGGAGAAACCAGAATGGTGGTGGCCAATGGGTATGGGGAAGCAGCCTTTGTATGGGTTGGAATGGAGAACCAGTGATGGGCGAATGGATGCCCACCGATTTGGTGTTCGGACAATTGATTGGGACAGAGAATCGGATGAATATGGCCGTTCCTTTCGGTGCGTTGTGAACGGAAAACCGGTTCAGCTGCGTGGCGCCAATGTGATTCCGCCGGACTATTTTCCTGTGCGCTCTTTGGCGCGTTTGCCCGAAATGGTGGGCCATGCGACGGCGGCAAATATGAACATGCTGCGCATTTGGGGCGGCGGAGTGTATGGCGACGAAAGTCTTTATGATTTATGTGAGGTCCATGGAATATTGGTCTGGCAGGATTTCATGTCGGCCTGTGCGATGGTGCCGGGCGACCAAGGTTGGCGCCAAAACTTCTTGGCTGAGGCCGAGGAATCCATCCGGCGGTTGCGCAACAGAACGTCCTTGGCCCTGTGGTGTGGGAACAACGAGTCGGAGCATGCATGGCGCGCTTGGGGGTGGCAGGATGCTTACGGACTACACGGGACAGATTCAGCAGACGTGAGGAATGCTTACGCGGCAGTTTTTGAGCAAGCATTGCCCCGTTTGGTAGAAGATTTGAATGGGGGATTTTATTGGCCATCGTCGCCGCACTCCGAGGTGGATGTGTCCGATGAGAAAGGGGGAGCGGCAGAAGAACTTCAGTCGGGTGACCAACACGATTGGGGGGTGTGGTTTGGAACCGCAGATTTCGACTATTACTCCACAGAATCGGGGCGGTTTGCCAGTGAATACGGATTGCAGAGTGTACCGGACAGGAAAACCCTGACCGATGTGGGGGTGGTCGATTTTGAAGACAGCGTATTGCAGTTCCGACAGCGATGTACCATGGATTGGTTGGAGCCGGGTTTTGATGGCTGGGACATGATGCAGCACTACGCTGGGCGCTACTACGCCGATCCCGATGCGGTGGAGGCGCCGGGGATGGACCGGTTGGATCGATGGATTCATCTGACCCAATTGACCCAAGCGGAAGGACTTCGCCAGGCTTTGGAACGCCACCGCTGCGCCTCGGAGAAGACTGCAGGCTCACTGTATTGGCAGTTGGATGATGTGTGGCCCACTGTGTCGTGGTCGACTGTGGATCACGCGGGCCGATGGAAGCTTGCCCACCATGCGGTGCGCCATGCCAATCAAAATGAGCGGATTATGTGGGACCGCAGTGACAGGGATGGGGTACGGTTGGTGGCGCAAAACCTGGGCAGTGTGCCTGCCTTGGGAGAGGTTTCGTGGGCCATGATTGCCTTGACAGGAGATACCCTGTCAGCGGGCAAAGCGGATCTCAAAATCAGTGGACACGTGGGAATGGTAGAGGTGGCTGTTGAGCCCCTTCCAGAGGAACAAGGTGTCATGGCATGGATCTGGAAGTCCTATGAAGGGACGACTTTGGACTCAGGTTTGGTGGCCTTGGACCGGCCATCGGAGATGGCATGGCCTGCCGCACAAGTAGTCTGTACCCCTGATTCAGGGGGTGTGTGGCTTGCGTCCGATGCTGTGGCCTGTGGGGTGCGGTTGACTTCAGATACCGAGGGCCGTTTCGAAGACAATGGATTCATTGTGTTGCCGGGGAAGCTCCACTGGGTGGGCTTTAAGTCCTCTGACGGTAGGATTGCCGTTCCTGAACAAGTCAAGGTGGAGCACCTGGCCATGTATGCTCCAACGGATCGGGCCGAGCGTTAACCGTCGGTTTACAGGAAGCTGGCTGCGAGAGCGCCCAATAGCCCGCCTGAGATGGGCCCAATAACGGGAACCCAAGCGTACGACCAGTCGCTGTCCCGTTTGCTGGGAATGGGCAGTACAGCATGCGCCAGCCGTGGCCCAAGGTCACGGGCAGGATTAATGGCATAGCCCGTGGGACCGCCGAGGGACAGGCCGATGCCCAGAACGAGCAAGGCCACGGGCAGGGCGTCGAGGGCTCCCATGCTGTCTGTCGGTGATGCAATGTTCATGGCGCCAAAGACGAGGGCAAATGTCCCGATGGCTTCTGTCACCAAGTTCCACTTGGTGCTGCGAATGGCTGGGGCGGTCGAAAAGGTGGCCAGTATGGCGTCGCCATCGGTGGTGGCATCGTAGTGGGGTTTGTAGGCCAGCCAAGACAGACTGGACCCCAGAAATGCGCCGGTCATTTGGGCTGTGATATAGCCAGGAACCAAGCCCCATTCAAAGCCGCCGAATGCAGCGAGTCCCAAGGTGACAGCGGGGTTTAAATGCCCGCTTCCTCCGAGGGCAGTGGCCGTGTAAACGCCCATGAAAACGGCCATGGCCCAAGCCCAGCAGATCACGATCCAACCGCCACCTTTTCCTTTGCTGTGGTCCAGAACCACATTGGCCACTACGCCGCTGCCAAAGAGCATAAGCAGGGCAGTGCCCACGAATTCAGCGATGTATGGCTCCATGACTTGGGTGTTTGCTGGGGAATATAGCGCGATGTCAGAATTGATGGTCTTGGCATCGATTCTGAACCGCAGTTCTATGGCGTGGGCAAATAGTGCTGTGCCAAGTTTTGAAAATCGAGGGATTGACGTTGTGCCCACTCGGCATTGAGCCCGTGGTTTTGGGACAACAGTTCAGAGACCAGCACTGCGGATGAGCGGGCGTTTTTGGCGTCCAAAAACAGGGTCCTGTACCGGCGGGCCAGGAAGTCTTCGGTGGTCATGCACATTTCTTCTTCCACCGCCAGCGTCACTGCGGATGCCAGCTCTGACTCGTCTTTTGGATGCATTCCACGTGGCTGGGTGTTGGTCATGTCCAGCGCAAGGACAGCAGTGTCTGCCGGTTCAAACTCCAGGCCGCACTCCTTTTTGAAGAAGCGCACTGTATCCTCAGCCATTTTTCGATAGGTGGTCCATTTGCCTCCGCGCACATTGACCAGTCCACTGGGCGAAGCTCCGACTTCGTGGCTGCGCGAGAGCTTGGCCGTATTCTCGCGCCGACCTTGGATCAGGGGGCGGAGACCGGCAAAAACACTGCGGATGTCTTCGCGCTTGAGTTGCAGTCCCAAGAAGCGGTTGGCGTGGTCGAGCACGAAAGCGACTTCTTCCTCCATGGCAAGGGGTTCCATGTCGATGCGGTCTACTGGGGTGTCCGTGGTGCCGACGAGCACCTTGCCCAACCATGGAACGGCAAAGAGCACGCGACCATCATCCGTCTTGGGGATGAGCAGGGCGTCGCCGCCTTTGAGGATCTCGGCGTCAAAAACCAGGTGTATGCCTTGGCTCGGACGCAGTTCATCCTCGTGCTCAGGGTCGTCCATGCGGCAGATGGCATCGCTGTATGGGCCGCAAGCGTTGACCACGACTTTGGCCGACAGTTGAAATTTCTCGCCGGTGAGTACATCCTGAATGTGGACGCCTGCGACCAGGCCTTTCTCTTTGATGAAGCCCTCTGCACGACAATGGTTGGCGAGAATGGCGCCATGCTGTGCAGCGGTTTTGGCCAGCCCAAGGGCCAGTTCTGCGTCGTTGAACCTGCCGTCTCGGTAGCGCCAGGCCCCTATGAAGCCCAGTTCGGCAAGGTGGGGGAGCCGGTTGGTGATCTCTCTCTTTCCGACCCACTCGGTGCGGCCCCAGCGGTGGCTTCCTGCGAGCAGGTCATACAGACGAAGCCCAATGCCGTAGTAAAACCGGGCCCATTGGCGTTTGACGGGAATCAGAAAACCAAAATCGTCGACGTGTCCTGCGGCATTGGTCATGAGGCGGTCGCGCTCCTTGAGCGCCTCAGAAACAAGGGACATCTTGCCCTGTTCCAGGTAGCGAACTCCTCCATGCACCAGTTTGGTGCTGCGCGAGGAAGATCCCGAAGCAAAGTCCCGGCCTTCAATGAGGGCGGTACGCAGTCCGCTAGCGGCAGCTTCCAACGCAATGCCCAGTCCCGTGGCTCCACCTCCGATGATGCACACGTCCCACTCCTCTTCTTGGCGGAGGTGTTTCATCATGGTCGGACGGTGCAACTTCATGGAGCAAAGGACGGCTTATGGTCGCCAATTCAGCGGTCTTCTGCCCAATTCAATGTGGCGCGTATGGCGCGCTGCCAGCGATGGTCTGCGGTCTTGCGTTCCGCATCGTCGAGCTGGGGAGAGAAGGTGCGTTCAGCCGCCCATTGTGACTGGATGTCTGCGGTGTTGCTCCAGAAGCCCACACCGAGTCCAGCGAGGTAGGCCGCTCCCAGTGCGGTGGTTTCCGTGATTTCTGGGCGGACCACAGAGATGTTCAATAGGTCGCTTTGGATTTGCATTAAGAGGTTGTTCACGGTCGCGCCGCCATCGACGCGCAATTCTGGGATGGCGACACCTGCATCGGCTTCCATGGCCCGCACAACGTCCACGGTTTGGTGGGCGATGGCATCCAGCGCTGCCCTGGCCAGGTGGGCCTTTCCGCTTCCGCGGGTCAGGCCAAATAGAGTGCCGCGGGCGTGGCCGTTCCAGTGGGGTGTGCCCAATCCCGCGAATGCCGGAACCAACACAACGCCATCTGAATCCGGAACTCCTGCTGCGAGGGCTTCGATTTCTGCGGAATCGCCGATCATATCCAGCTCATCGCGCAGCCATTGCACGGTGGCGCCGCCCATGAAGATGCTGCCTTCCAAAGCGTAGTGCGTCTCCCCACCGATTTGCCACGCGACTGTAGTGAGCAAACGGTGACGGCTCATGACGGCTTTGGTGCCTGTATTCATGAGCATAAAGCAGCCTGTTCCGTAGGTGTTCTTGACCATGCCCGGCCGTGTGCACTGCTGTCCGAAGAGGGCGGACTGTTGGTCGCCGGCGACGCCTGCAATGGGAGGGGCGTCCGGCGAAAGGGCCGTGGCCGTGCCGAAGTCGCCGCTGCTCGGACGTACCTCGGGGAGCATGGCGGCAGGAACGCCGAGCAGGTCCAGCATGGCCGGGTCCCATGCGAGGTCGTGGAGGTTGAAGAGGAGGGTGCGGGAGGCGTTGGAAGGGTCCGTAGCGTGGACGGTCCCGCCGGTAAGGTGCCAGATGAGCCAACTGTCAATGGTGCCAAAGGCCAGTTCGCCGCGCTCTGCCCGGGACCGTGCTCCATCGACATGGTCGAGGATCCAGCGCACCTTGGTGCCAGAGAAGTAGGCGTCGATTTCGAGTCCGGTGCGTTGTCGAATGTCTTCGGTATGGCCTTCGCGGCGCAACCCGTCGCAATAGTCGGCCGTCCGCCGGTCCTGCCACACGATGGCGTTGTGGATGGCCTTGCCGGTGGCACGGTCCCACACAACCGCGGTTTCCCGTTGGTTGGTGATGCCGATCCCGGCGATGTCCGCCATCGTCAGTCCGGCTTGGGCCACGGCATCCCGAGCGGTGGCGAGCTGCGTAGCCAGGATTTCCTCTGGATCGTGCTCCACCCATCCCGGCTGGGGATAGTGCTGGGTGAATTCCTTTTGGGCCAGGGCGACAATGTGTCCGGCATGATCAAAAACCAGACTGCGGCTGCTGGTCGTGCCCTGGTCGAGGGCGAGGATGTATTGGCTCATTCTGGCTTCCATTTGATGTTGCAGCCCAGCGAGGGGATTTGCCCTTCTTCGGGGATCGCTTGTCCGGCAAGCAATAGGTCCAAAACGCGCCGCATGTCGGCCCCGGTTACAGGGATGTCGTTACCGGGCCTCGCGCCATCGAATTGTCCGCGATAGACGCACCGTTGGTTGGCGTCGAAGACGCTGAAGTCCGGAGTGCACGCTGCCTCATAGGCCTTCGCGATGTCTTGGCTTTCGTCATAGAGGTAAGGAAACCTAAAGCCGTGTTCTTTGGCCAAGGCGGCCATGTGCTCAGGCCCATCCATCGGATAACCTGTGACCTCGTTGCTCGATATGGCGATGACGTTGACGCCCTTGTCTATGGCCTCATGGGCAAAGCGTACGAATTCTTCAAGGATGTGCACCACGAAGGGGCAGTGGTTGCACATAAAGACGATGACGGTGGGACCGCCTGACATCAACCCTTCACTGGTTTGGGTCAACCCGTTGACGGGATTGGGAAGCTCAAATGCGGGGGCTTGAAACCCCAGAGGGACTGCAGTAGTGGGGGTGCGTGCCATGGTTTATGCTTTGCGGACAAATTGCGACTTGAGGGCCATGGCACCAAACCCATCGATGCGGCAAGAAATGTCATGGTCGCCGTCGACCAGTCGAATTTTTCTGACTTTGGTGCCGGCTTTTACTGGTTTGGGTGCGCCTTTGACCGGGAGGTCCTTGATCACGATCACGTCGTCACCATCATGAAGCACATTGCCATTGGCGTCCTTGACAGCTGCGGCTCCAGCTTGAGCATTGGACCCTTCGCTTTCCTGGTTCCATTCATGCCCGCATTCTGGACACATGAGGAGCGCTCCATCGGGGTAGGCATAGACCGATGCGCATTCGGGGCATGGAGGCAATTCACTCATGGGGCTCAGTGTTGCACAAATATTCGGTGTGTATGCGGGCCAGACGGTGTTTGCCAAGTCAACATGTATGCGCCACTCGGGGTTGTGGACAGGTCTAAGGTGATGCCGTTTCCGCGGTCCAAGACACCAGGGTGTACTTCTTGGCCGAGTAAGCTGGTAAGGCGCCATGCGGCACCTTGATGGATGGGCTCAATGTGGAGCTGTCCGCTGGTGGGATTGGGATAGACAGTCAGGCTGGTGTGCCATTCTTCAACTTCATTGATGACGGGCCCGAGGAAGTAGCGGGCGATGGCGAAGTCGTTGTTGGTCTGGGCGCTCATCCCGACGAGTACGGCCTTGTTCTCAGGCGTGATGACCAGAGCATTGGCGTCGTCGAAGGCCGTGCCAAATGAGGTGGTGTTGATTCCGTCTGTTCCAAAGAGGGGGTCGGGCCATCCGTCTGGCGTGAGGCGGAGCAGTGCGAAGTCGCGGTCTCCAAAGAAGCCGGGGATACCGGAGGTGCCGGAAGCGAGTAGACGCCCTTCCTCATCTATGACGAGGTCCAGGATGAGATCGGTCATGGCATTGTCCAGTTCGAAGTGGCCGTAGAGGGCAAAAGGGGTGTAGGTCGTACCGTCTACCTCCAAGGCATCAATCATGAAGTCTTGGGCATCGCCGTTGGTGCGCCCTGCGAAATACAGGATGTCTCCATAGGTGGCGGCCGCGAAGTATTCGCCGGGTTGGGTGTCCGCGATGACGATGCCGCCGGCACCGAAATCGACTTGTGGCTGACCACTGGCATCAAACAACCCGATGAAGGGGTATTCGGTATTGTCGGACATGTTGTAATGGTAACCGCACACCGCAATGCCGCCAGTGGACATCCGTTCACCATCCCGAACTGAGAGGTCAGTGGTTTCGTCGATGGTGTGGATGATCGCACCGTCTTGTCCAAAACCAGTGTCGAGCTGGCCATCGTGGGTGCACTGTGCGAGGCCAATGCGGTCGTAGCTGAATCCGGGGACTTTCACGGTGGCGACCATGGTAATGTGGGTCTCGGTGACCAGCACGCGGCGGATGTATTCCTCGCCGTCATCGAAGGTGTATTGGAACCGCCCTTCCGTCCCGAAATCAGGGTCGGGCGTTCCGTCCGGAAGGAGGCACCACACCGTGGCGCGGTAGTCGGATGCGCCGAAGCCCATCGCGCCACCAACGACGATGCGGCCGTCGGGCAGCGCAGCCATGCTGTAAGCCTGGTCAGAGGAGAGGCCGTTCTCAAAAACGTAGGCGCCGTCCGTCCCAAACGTCGGGTCGAGGTTGCCCTCTGGATCGAGCTTCAGCACCGCCACATCAAAGTTGCTCACCGTTCCGACGACCCCGCAAAAGACGATGCTTCCATCGTCCAGCGCGATCACATCTTGGGCGTTCTCAAAGCTGGTCTCTCCAAACGGTGCGAGGAGGAGCATGCCCCCGTCTTGAAAGTCCGTATCCAGCGTTCCGGGCTCTTGGCCCATCATCGGCAGCATCAGCGCCCACCCCGTCAGGAGCAGACCCCATCGTAGCAGTCTCAGGTTCATGCCAACAAGCTACCACTCTCCACCGAAACCGTTGAGATGGGACAAGGCGGCTCTGTGGTTTTTGAGTAGAAGAAGAGGGTTTGATGGCGTTCTTTGCAAGCATGCGCATTGCGATGATATTGGACGACCCTTTTCCTCCTGACCTCAGGGTGGAACGTGAGGCGCAGGCACTATTGAGCCAAGGGCACGAGGTTCACTTGCTCAATTTCAATGCCCGCGCCAAAGAGGACCGTGTATTCGATCACGATGGCATTAAGGTCACACAGGTGGCGCTGGGTAAGTTGTGGTACAAGCTTTCGGCACTGGCATACACCCTGCCTTTTTATCACATGAAGTTGCGTGGTCACCTTCGGGCCTTTCTGTCGTCAGGGTTTGACGCCGTGCACATCCATGACTTGAAGGTGGCACGGGCGGTGTTTGATGCGCTTCCGGTGGGCGTGCGTTCTGTGCTTGATCTGCATGAAAACCGGCCTGAAATCATGAAGGAATACCCCCACCTCAAGCGAGGGTTGGGCCGATGGTTGATTTCCCCGAAAGTTTGGAAGCGCTTCGAAACGCGATATATCAATGCTGCTGACGGTGTGGTGATCGTCACAGAAGAGGCTGCTGTTGCGTACCGGGATCAGCAAGCAATTCGACAGGAACATTTTGCTGTTGTCCCCAACTATACGCCTTTGGCCTTCAACCCCAATGGGCACCCGAAGAGCATGCCGCAGCAGGCCGTGAAACTCCTGTACATCGGAGATACCGGCGAACGGCGGGGCATCATGACGGCTTTGGAGGCTATGGCGTCCGATTTGCGCTTGGCTGAGGTTGAGCTCGATGTTTTAGGTACGAGCAGTTTTCAGCCGCAGTTGGAGTCGTACGTCCAAGACATGGGATTGGTGTCAAGGGTGCGCCTTCATGGATGGGTGAGTCCAGATGTGTTCTCCGCATTCTTAGAGAAGGCCCACATCGGCATTTGTCCCATTCTGCGCAATCCCCACCACGACACGACATATGCCAATAAAGTGTTTCAATACTTGGCTTATGGGTTGCCCATATTGTTGAGTGATTGTCCCGCACAAGTGGCCGTGGTGGAGCAGTGGTCATGTGGCGGGGTGCACGAGGCAGGGTCGGCGGATTCTTTTGCAGACGCGCTGTGCGCCATGACCCAAGATGCGCGCACCTATGAAGCCCTTTCGACTGCGGGGCTTCAAGCCTTTCAGACTCAGTTGAATTGGGAGTCTGCAACAACGGAGCTGTTGGGATTCTATGGATCACTTCCGATGCAGTGAAGCGGAGCTGCGTTCTAGGTCTCCCCAAAATGTCATGATCTCTTGAGCCAGAATAGGGTCTTCCTCGAAGAGCTTTGATTCGTCGAGTTGGCCTCCGAAATAGGCGTATTTGACCCTTCGAAAAGCTACTGGCGGTGAGGTCTTCAGTAAAGTAGAGAGCTTCGGCACCCTCGACTGTGCATTGTTGGCGTTGTTATTGCGTGCAATCCAAGCTTCCTTCCATTCGGAAGTAAGGGAGGTTCGGCCCGTGCCTTTTGCCAAAGAAGGACCGATATCAGCGGCATCTTGAAGGGTCCAATGCACTTCACTTTGCTCAAAAGCCCTCTGATTCCAATCCAACCAGTGCCACATGGCCCTTTTTCTGATGCTGGCCTTTCGCCACCAGCCCATGTTCAGTCGTCTTTGGCCATCCTCGAGGATGAAGGCCCAACTGGATTGATTGATTGTCTCCAAGCTGGGGATGGTCTGCAGTGGGTTTCTCAATTGCAAGCAGGCCAAATGTTCGTCCCAGTCTACCTCCCTTCGGGAAGGTCCGAAAGGTGAACGGGGGAGATCAGACACCAAACACCAAGAAGAGATGCCATCTCGGCCTTGTGTTTCATGGCCGATATTCATACCCAGGTCTGAGGCCACCCCTGTGAAATGACCGGTTCCAGAGCGTCCGGTACCAAACACGCATATCTTCGGGCGGATATTCATCAATGACAGATGTACGAGCAAAAGTGGTACACAGAAGGGGCACATGCCAAGCGATTTCGAATAACACGGGAATTTCTTTTGGAGCATGAGCCGTCACCCGCCCGTATTTTGGATTTGGGTATTGAAAATCCGATGGGCAAAATCATGGCCGAAATGGGCCATGAGGTCATGAATACTGCCGGTCGAGATTTTGACTATTTCCCTGAAGAGGTAGCAAAGGATGGGTTTGAAATAGCCACGGCTTTTGAAATACTTGAGCACATGGTGTCTCCATTGCCTGTATTGGCAAAAATCAAGGCACCTGTTTTGTATGCATCGGTACCGTTGAATCTTTGGTTTTCGAAGGCATATCGCGGAGATCTAGATCCATACGACCAGCATTACCATGAGTTCGAAGATTGGCAGTTTGACCTTCTGCTTGAAAAATCAGGTTGGCACATTACGCATTCAAAAAAGTGGGCCGCTGGTGTATTTAAACCCGGAATTCGGCCAATTCTGAGGTTCTTCACGGACCGGTATTACTTGGTTCGTGCTGAACGGGTTTCCTTCCCTTTATCCGAGGGCTGATGTTTTTTGCGAAAGGGTCGACTTGAGAAAAGTCAATGCCTCGCCACGGACAAGCACGCGATCGTCCGAGAGGGTGCACTGCAGCTGTCCACGTCGCTCGGAGCGTTGCTCGGCGGTGAATTCGGTGTTGCCGATGCGGGTGTTCCAATAGGGGACGAGGGAGCAGTGGGCCGAGCCGGTGACGGGGTCTTCTAGGATGGTGGCCTGTGGGGTGAAGAAGCGCGAGACGAAGTCGACGTC
>CAJQJX010000015.1 GCA_905478795.1 uncultured Flavobacteriales bacterium | reverse complement strand
CGTCCAAAAAAGCGCGGCCCAAAAAGTATTTGGGGAAACTTTATTCTGCGCCGTTTGCGCCAGTGTGATCGGCCATTGAGTTACTCCGAATTGATTCGGGATGCGATGGTGATGCACAATCTCCCGCCATCCAAAGAGAAAAACGCGAAGGCCAGCATTTTGAATGCCGCTTTCCGTTTGCGCACTCATTTGGACAAAGTGGATACCGTGGGGATGCCGGGTAAGAAGGAGCGATTCTTGGTGTTGACTTCTTGGGTCCAAAGCGAAGGAGTGCTCAAGGCACCTTATGACAAGTTGTTTGCCGAGGCCGCTGAAACGCCGATGGATGACCGTGGTCGCATGCCACGTCGGCCAACGGCAACTACTCGCGCTGAGTCTAAGGTGAAGTCGCGCATGAAGGCAGAAGCACCTGTGGCGAAGAAGGCGGCAGCAAAGCCTGCGGCGAAGAAGGCGGCAGCAAAGCCTGCGGCGAAGAAGGCGGCAGCAAAGCCTGCAGCGAAGAAGGCGGCAGCAAAGCCTGCAGCGAAGAAGGCGGCAGCAAAGCCTGCAGCGAAGAAGGCGGCAGAACCTGTTCTCTCCTGAGCCAAACCTGACATCATGAAAAAGGGCGCCTTGGCGCCCTTTTTCATTGAAGTAGGTCTGGCCTCATTTCTGATGGAAGGCGTAACGGTAATCTGTGGGCGGGGCCAAAGTCTCCTTGATGGTGCGGGGGCTGACCCAGCGCAACAAGTTGAGCAACGATCCTGCTTTGTCATTGGTTCCTGAACCTCTTGCACCACCAAATGGCTGCTGGCCCACGACAGCTCCGGTTGGCTTGTCATTGATGTAGAAGTTGCCTGCCGCATTTTCCAAAGCGCGCATGGCGTCGTCAATGGCGTAGCGCTCGCGGGCAAAAACCGCACCGGTGAGGGCATATTGACTGGTGGAGTCTACCAATTCAAGTGCACCTTCGAAATCTTCGGCAGGGTAGACATAGATGGTCACCACTGGCCCAAAGATTTCTTCTTCCATGGACTTGAAGTGAGGGTCCGAGGCCACGATGACCGTAGGCTGGACAAAATATCCGACGCTGTCGTCGCAGGTGCCGCCACACATGATTTCGCCGTCCGGGTGGTCCTTGGCATAATCGATGTAGCCCTTGATTTTGTCAAATGAACGCTGGCTGATGACCGCTCCCATGAAGTTCTCTGGGTTGCCAGGAGTCCCTACCTGAATGGTGGCCACCTCTGCGGTCAGTTTTTCCTTGACTTCAGCCCAAATGTTGTCGGGCAGGTACACGCGGCTTGCCGCGCTGCATTTCTGACCTTGGAATTCAAATGACCCCCGCAGAATACCCGTGACGACTTCATCGACTTCAGCTGATTTGTGGGCGATGATGAAGTCTTTGCCTCCGGTTTCTCCCACAATGCGTGGATAGGTCCTGTATTGGGCAATGTTCTGACCAATGGTTTGCCAAAGGTGGCGGAAAACGCCTGTGCTTCCCGTAAAGTGTAAGCCGGCAAAGTCGGGGTGATTGAAGACCACCTCACCAGCGACAGGTCCATCCACAGTGACCAAATTGATGACCCCTTCAGGAAGTCCGGCAGCATGCAAAAGCTCCATGATGACATGGGCAGAATAGATCTGTTCGTCCGAAGGCTTCCAAACGACAACGTTGCCCATCAAGGCTGCAGCAATCGGCAAATTGCCTGCAATGGCAGTGAAGTTGAACGGTGTGATGGCAAAAACGAAGCCTTCCAAGGGTCGGTATTCCAGACGGTTCCAGATCCCCGGTGAGCTCTCTGGCTGCTGGGCATAGATTTCTTGAGCGAAATGGGCGTTGAACCTCAAAAAGTCGATGAACTCGCAAGCGGCATCAATTTCTGCTTGGTGCATGTTCTTTCCTTGGGCCAGCATGGTGGCCGCATTGATGCGGGTGCGCCATGGCCCAGCGAGCATGTCGGCCGCTTTCAAAAAGATGCTCGCGCGGTGCTCCCAACTCAGCCCTGACCAGCTGTTGCGCGCTTCAAGTGCGGCATCGATGGCGGATTGCACATGCTCCGCTGTACCGAAGTGACCATGGCCAATGACCTTTTGGTGGTCGTGTGGAGGCGATAGTGGGCGCTTGTCTTCGGTGTAAATGGCTTTGCCGCCAATGACCATGGGGACCTGGACGGGCTCTTGGTGGAGCATGCGCTCGTATTCTGCCAATTGGGCAGCGCGTTCCGGACTGCCGGGGCCGTAGCCTAAGACCGGTTCATTTTCGGGATAGGGAACTTGAAAAAATGCGTTGGACATGTCTTGCGAATCTGAGTGCAAAGGTAGGCGGCATGAGCGGCGGCAAAAGGTCAGGCCTTTCCTGTTGAAAAACCGAACAGCTCTTACGCGCTGGTGTTGCTCTTGGTGTGAATTTGGTGTCATGCATCCATACGGGATCGCGCGTTCAATTTCCCATGGCTACCGAAGGCCTTGGCTCGTCGTCGTGTGTCTGCTTTTTTGTGCTGCAGACCATGGGGTTTTGGGCCAAGGAGATGCGGTCCAAGCCGATGTTCGGGCCCGTGCCGAAGCGGCCTATGCTTCAGGCGACCTTTTGGGCGCTTTACCTGACTACGAGCGGTTGGTGAGCCTCTTTCCGGAAGAAGCATGTCTGCATGGACGGCTCGCCGGTTGTGCGCTAAAAGAACCTGGTCGCTTGGCTTTGGTTCGAAGGCATTTGCGCATTGCCTTGCGCAAGGGATGCGAAGATTTGGACCTCGGTTTTCACCAGGCGCGTCTGGCTCAACTCGAATATGATTTTGACCGCGCCCGCGACCTGTACGCGGCTTATTTGGCTGCGGCAGGTAAGAAGGGACGGTTCAAAACAGAGGCTGAACAGGGGGCGTTGTCGTGCGAAAGTGCAGATTGGCAGCCTGCAGAAGCGGTAGCGCTTGAAGTGTTTGAGCGTATTCCTGCCGATCCAGACGCGGCCTTTCGTTACTATGATCCTGAAGTGGAAGGATTGCGGCTGGTCACAACCCCTGCTTCATTGCGTTCGAAAGCGGACCTGAAGTATGGCCAAGGGCGCATGGCTTTGCACGATGGCGATACCGTCCTTGTGTATTCTTCCTTGGGGAAAAAGGGCGCGACCGGATGGGACCTCTACAGGGTATCCATTCGCCAAGGGGCCTACACAGAGCCGACGCTCCTGGAGGGGACGATCAATTCAGAGTACGATGAAAAAGACGCCTACCTCTCCAAGGAGGGGGTCCTGTACTATGCTTCCAACCGCCCAGGGGGATTAGGAGGCTTTGACATTTACGCGGTCTCTTGCGGATTGGATGGATTGCCGACGGGACAGCCGTACCGTTTGCCATATCCCATTAATTCAGTCAACGACGATGTTTTTTTCATTCCAGAAGCGGCGGGTGGTGCATGGATGGCTTCTAGCCGTGCAGCAGTGGAGGGTAAGATTCACGCCTACCGAATTGGTTTGGGCGAGGGAGAAATGGCTACAGGATCTGTCGCGTGGTCTGCAGACGAGGTTGAAGGTGAGGGGTTGAAGCTTCGTGTGTTTTCAGGAGGTGCGGAAGTTTCGAGGGGAGATCTAAAGGGCGATGCCGCAGCTCACCTCTCTTTTTCTGGTGACAACAGTGTGCGGATTATTCTGGAAGATGTGGATGGCAATGTGGTGGCAGAGTCTTTTGGGGCGGGCGAGGGCGCTTGGGAGCTGAAGAAGACTTCTTCTGGTTGGGACCTCGAGGACAAATCAGATGTATTGGCCGATTGGGCGGTCTTGTCAGACCTTCAGGTAGCGGAGTCGGTGGGAGCACGGGCTTCTTCAGGCGCCGGATCCGATGTGTCAGAAACCCGTGTTTCCGAGGGGTGGGCGAGCTGGATTGGTGAGCGAAGCAGTGAAAGTGCGGACGCGACAGAACAACTGGCCATAGAAATTCCCGTCGTCGAGGACGTGACCGATGCGGTCGCTTTCGAGGGGGACCCTCAAGTCGATGTCGATGCTGAAATCGAAGGCGCCGCTGAAGCCGATGCCGAAATGGAAGGCGCCGCTGAAGCCGATGCTGAAATCGAAGGCGCTGCTGAAGCCGTTCTTCTAGTTGAAGCCGATCTTGAAGCCGAAGGCGGCGCAGAAGTGGGTGAAGTGGCCGTGAATCAGGATGTTGATGACGGTGATTCTGTGGCGGAAGAAAGCCAGGCGACCGTTCCCGATGAGGACATTTGGGCTTCCGACAATTTAGAAGTCTTGGTGGCCCAGGTTCCTGATGATCCTGAAGTCGTTGAGCAGTTGTTGGCTACAAGCCCCGAAATGGTGGTTCAAGTTTGGGAGCAAAGGGCCGAGCAAATTTTGGGCTTGGAGCGCAACTTCCTGGATGAGCCCGACTTCAATAAGGCTGGAGCGCTCTATGACTTGATCGATCAGATGGACGCATGGGTTCCTCAAAGCGAACGAATGTCTCCATTGTTGCAAGACGGTGTCGCCATTGAAGACATGCGGGAGATGCTCGACGAATGGAGCTACGCCGTTCAGTCCGCATCAAAGGCTTCTTTGGCGAAGGTTGCGGGAGAGGCCGCTTTGGCTTTGCGCAGAGAGCGGTTGGCTATCCGTGAATTGTGGGAAGCTTCAGATTTGGATTTGACGCCGATCAAGGCGCGCTGGTCCAATTGGCGGGATGCCAACCGCGGGATGCCTGGAACGCGGCCCGAAGACTCTGTGATGATGGTTCAGGAAGGCGAACTGTTGCTCAGTCAATGGGATGCTGTCCTGACCGCTTCCAAGGAAACATGGAGCCGAAAAGAAGGCAACGGTTGGCGCGGAGATTGGTTGGGTCGGCAACGTGTAGAGTTGGACCTTAATACTGAGTTTTGGGATGAGAATATTGACCTCGCAGAGGAGGTTGTGGTGGAGCTTGATCCACTTCAAGACGGAGTGAATACGGATGATGCCGTTGCGGAAGTCATAGCGGCAGACACGGGTCTCGAGGTAAATGAAGCCAATGGGCCGCGTGTGCCAGTGAATGGTGATGCGGATGTCTCTTTGGTGGCTCAGTTGCTTCCGGCGATGGGTGGCGGATCAGAATCCGTTGGGTCGAATGATGCCCTTGGGCCCGTTGCGGCGGATTGGTCGGCGGAATGGGACTCAGCTGTTGCGGTCTCTAAAGATGTGGCCCGGCAATGGGAACGCTTGGCCAGGGCTTCTGACGGCGAAGGCGTCGCGCCTGTTTCTGACGGGGATGGTTTCATGAAGTTGACGCCAGCTGTGCGGGGCGCTTATCTCAGCTTAGTAGGGTCTGTGATCGAGGAATTGGAAGCGCTTCGGGCGGATTGGCAACGCGACCGAGCGCTTTTACTTGAGGAATGGGAGGTCAGGGAATTTGAAGGAATGGCCCGTAGCGAAGCCATGACCGAGGCGCGTGCATTGTGGACTGCGGCCCAACAAGCAGAAGAGCGGGTCGAGGCTTTGGATCGCATCAGGAATGCGGGTGAAGCGCAGGAATTCGACAACGCATTGGCGCAACGGGAGGCCTTGGCTCAAGCGGAATCTGCATGGCGTGCATGGGCTGTTGCGTGGACCGATGTTATGGCAACGATGGAAACTTCGGCAGAGGTTGCCGAAGAGGTCAAGGAGGAAGCTGCAGAAGCGGAGCTGTTGGAATGGAATGGGTCCAGCGAAGTGGCCGAGTTGGTCGATGATGGGGTGGATTCCGATGTGCAAGAGATGGATTCATCCATGGCCACTGAGTCAGAAGGCTTGGCGTTGAATTCCGAAGAAATTTCACCGGCAGGATCGGGTGTGGAGGGGGTGCCTGAAAATGAAGAGGGGGATCCCGTTTTGAACGAAGGGGGCGATTCCCGGATGGAGCCCGCTACAGATCCATTGAACTTGGCAGAAGTCTTAGAAAACAGTTCTGCCGCAAGATTGGAACGCGTTGCTGACGTCATGAGTGCGATGGAAGCCAT
>CAJQJX010000014.1 GCA_905478795.1 uncultured Flavobacteriales bacterium | reverse complement strand
CCTCATCGTGACCTTCATCGTCACTGCTGTCTCCAATGGTGCCAACCTCACCGATGGAATGGACGGCCTCGCCACGGGAACCAGCGCCATCATTGGCATGACCTTGGCCATTCTCGCCTACGTGTCGGGCAACGCGGTGTTTTCTGATTACCTCAACGTCCTCTTCATCCCAGACACAGGCGAGCTGGTGGTGTTCATCTCCGCATTCGTAGGCGCCTGCATCGGCTTCTTGTGGTACAATGCTTTTCCGGCTCAGGTCTTCATGGGAGATACCGGCAGCTTGGCCCTCGGCGGCATCATCGCCACGTTCGCCATTGCCATCCGTAAAGAGCTGCTCATCCCCGTCTTGTGCGGGATTTTCTTGATCGAAAACCTGAGCGTCGTGATGCAAGTCGCTTGGTTCCGGCATACCAAGAGGAAGTACGGAGAAGGAAGGCGGATTTTCAGGATGTCGCCCTTGCACCACCACTACCAGAAAGCGGGTATGCCTGAGAGCAAAATCACGGCGCGCTTTTGGATTGTGGGCATCCTGCTCGCCGTCATCACCATCGTCACACTCAAGGTGCGTTAATGCGCGACACAGTGACCATACTCGGTGCCGGCGAAAGCGGCGAAGGAGCGGCCAAATTGTGCCGCCACCTCGGCATGCCTTGTCGCGTGAGCGATGCCGGAGCGGTATCGGCCCAGCGCAAAGCATCTCTGGCTTCCTTGGGCATCGACCTCGAAGAAGGAGGCCACGACCGCAGCCTGATCGAAACGGCCTCACTCGTGGTCAAATCACCGGGCATCCCGTCCACCGCAGCCCCCGTTCAATGGGCCCGTGAGGCAGGCATTGAAGTCATTGGGGAACTGGAATTTGCCAGCCGCCACACCGATGCGCGCATCGCCGCCGTCACCGGCACCAATGGCAAAACCACCACCACCGCACTGCTGCACCATTTACTGCGCAACGCAGGGGTCGATGCAGGTTGCGCGGGCAACATTGGAACCAGCTTCGCAGGCGCCATCGCCGATGCGCAACAGCGGCCAGAAGGCGACCATGCCATTTGGGTGGTCGAAGCGTCCAGCTTTCAGTTGGAGGACACCCACCACTTCAGTCCGCACGTCGCCATCCTCCTCAACATCACGCCGGACCACCTCGACCGCCACGGCGATGTCGAAGCATACGGCGATGCCAAATGGAACGTCACCGCCCGTCAAACGGAAGCGGACCACCTCATCGTCTGCGCAGATGATCCCGGGCTTACGGCCCTCAGGTCTCGCCGGCGCACCAAAGCCCAACTGCACACCGTGCAATGGGCCACTCCTACAGAACACATGCCAAACCTGGCAGCACACAGCATTGATAATCAACGATTCACATTCCTCAACCCCCCTTTCACAATGAGCATGCAGGAACTCGCCTTACAAGGCAAACACAACCTTTACAATTCAATGGCCGCCGGCGTTGCCGCGCGCATCCTCGAAATCAACGACGCCGACCTCCGCGCCGGTTTCACGCTATTCCGGAATATGGAGCACCGATTGGAGCACGTCTGTGACGTGAACAACATCAGCTTCATCAACGACAGCAAAGCCACCAACGTCAATGCCACATGGTACGCGCTTGACAGCATGACCAGCCCCACAGTCTGGATTGCTGGAGGCGTAGACAAAGGCAACGATTACACCTCGCTGATTCCACTCGTAGGCGAGAAGGTG
Organism: uncultured Flavobacteriales bacterium; assembly: GCA_905478795.1. GTDB lineage: Bacteria > Bacteroidota > Bacteroidia > Flavobacteriales_D > Sanyastnellaceae > UBA8752. The sequence continues at coordinate 7,267 of CAJQJX010000014.1, read as the reverse complement.
CATACCCTGATTTGCCTCGGCAAGGACAACACCAAGCTCAAGAAAACCTTTGCCACTGCGGTCACCCGCATTTTAGAGGTGGAGAGCGCTGAAGAGGCCGCCTTGCTTGGGTACAACATCGCCCAACCTGGAGACAACATCCTGCTTTCTCCCGCATGTGCCAGCTTTGATTTGTTCTCCAGCTACGAGGAGCGCGGACACCGTTTCAAGGCAGGAGCCCGCGCAATCTGACCCCATGCCCAACCGGTTCGCAGATTTTCTGAATACGCACCTCCGCGGTGACCGCGCCACATGGGTGGTGGCCATATTGTTGGTCCTCACCTCCTTGGTGAGCGTGTATTCCGCTAGCGCCACATTGGCCTGGAAACAGGGCGGAAACTCTGTGGGCATTCTGTTTCGCCACGGCACCTTTTTGGCGGCAGGGTTGGGATGCATGTGGGCCGTCCACCGCCTTCGTTTTGCTTGGTTCTCGAGGTTGAGTCAGCTCGGCATTCACATTGCCTTGGCACTCCTGCTTCTGACCGTTTTGGTCGGTTCAGAGATCAACGATGCGCGGCGCTGGATGGACATCGGCGGCTTCCGGTTTCAACCTTCGGACATCGCGAAAGTGGCGTTGGTGGCTTTTGTAGCCCGCATGCTCGACCGCAACCGACTGGTGTTGCACGACTTCAACAAAGGTGTCAAGCCCATCGTAGGCTACATCGCCTTGACCTGCGCACTCATTCTGCCTGCAGACTTTTCTACGGCAGCCATGCTCGCTGTCATCTGCTTTCTCATGATGATCATTGCCGGGGTCACGTGGAAGCCCCTGGCCATCACTGCGGGATTGGGCGCAGGAGCTGGATTGGCTGTGATCGGGTTGGCTACAGCCATGCCTTCCCTGTTCCCTCGCATGGGGACATGGATAGCACGGGCATCGGGCTTCTTTGGAGGCCAAGGAGGATCAGATTCCAGTCAAATAGACTTTGCGATGCAAGCCATCCACCAAGGAGGATTGCTGCCGCATGGGCCCGGCTCAAGCATGAGCCGAAACGCCATGCCCGTGGCGTACGCCGACATGATTTACGCCTTCATCATTGAGGAATGGGGGGCGATTCTGGGCGGCTTCGGGCTCATCCTGTTGTACTTGATTTTGTTCTCCCGCGCCATCCGCATTGGAACACGCTGCCCCAAACATTTTGGCGGCCTCCTCTCCATTGGGCTTGGCCTGATGCTCACGCTACAGGCTTTGGTCAATATGGGTGTGGCGGTGCGATTGCTTCCGATGACCGGACAGCCGCTCCCCCTGGTTTCTATGGGCGGAACCTCCATCATCTTTACGTGCATCGCCATTGGCATGATCCTGTCCGTAAGCCGAAGCTTGACCGATCCAGATGCTGCCGCGCCCTTGGAACCTTCGGGCAGCAGACACACCCGACCACTGGCCTCCAGCACGTCCTGACCCCATGGAAAAGGCACCGTTGCGCATTTTAATTTCGGGTGGTGGCACTGGCGGCCACATCCATCCTGCCATCGCCATTGCAGAAGGGATACAAGCGCAACAACCGGACGCCCAAATCGAATTCGTAGGTGCTTTGGGGCGCATGGAAATGGAACGGATTCCAGCAGCAGGATACACCATTACAGGCCTTCCCATTACCGGCATTGACCGCAAGTTGAGCCGAAGAAATTTGGGATTTCCTTGGAGGCTCATTCGCTCGCTCATTCTGGCCCGGCGCATCATCCAACGTTTCCAGCCCGACGTGGCGGTGGGCGTCGGTGGCTTCGCCAGTGGCCCCTTGCTTTGGATGGCTTCCAAGGCAGGCATTCCCACCTTGATCCAAGAGCAAAACGGCTTTCCCGGGATCACCAATCGGTTGCTGGCAAAGCGCGTCCACAAAGTGTGCGCAGGGTTTCCCGGACTGGACAAGTGGTTTCCTTCTGATAAGATCACAGAAACGGGCAACCCACTCCGTCGCAGCATTGTAGAACGGCTGGAACAATCGCAGCATGACGCCACCAACCATGTGACATCGGCCCGGGCACATTTTGGACTGCGCGAAGACAAACCCGTACTGCTCGTTTTGGGCGGCAGCTTGGGCGCAGCCTCCATGAACGCCGCTGTGCGGCAATTGGCCTCTTCCGGACCCTTGGCAAAAAAGGGGTTTCAGGTTTTGTGGCAATGCGGTGGCCGGTATGAGCAAGAGCATGTGGAATGGGCCGATGCGCACAATGACCCCTTCCTTGTGGTCCGCGGCTTCATCGACAGGATGGATCTGGCGTATGACGCGGCCTCCATCATCGCCAGCAGGGCTGGGGCCATGTCGATTGCAGAACTCGCACTGGTGGGCAAGCCTACACTGTTGGTTCCTTCCCCCCACGTTGCAGAAGACCACCAAACCAAAAACGCCCGCTCCGTGGTCGACCGCCAAGGAGCCATCATGCTCCCCGACGATAGGGTGGTGCGCGATTTGGGCCAAGAAGTGCGCCACTTGCTCAATGATGCAGAGGGCTGCGCTACCATGTCAAAGGCCCTTCGTGCAGCAGCCCGCCCCAAAGCCGCAACAACCGTCGCCAATGCTGTAATTGAATTGGCGCACCCATGACGCAACACGTGTTTTTTCTGGGCATCGGCGGCATTGGAATGAGTGCCCTGGCCCGCTGGTTTCACGCCAAAGGTGCCGAAGTAGCGGGGTACGATCGGACCACCACTGCCTTGACCCAAGCCCTTCAAGAAGAAGGCATCTCCGTTGACCACAGCGGCGAGAACACCGCCCTCCCAGAAAGCCTTCAACAGGACATTGCACAGGGAAATCCCGACCGGTGGACCATCATCTGGACACCCGCCATTCCCGCGGAGTTTCCTTTGCTCAAACTGCTCCAACAGGCAGGTTTTACGTTGCAAAAGCGGGCACAGGTGCTCGGAAAAATCAGCCAAAACAGGCCTGTATTGGCCGTCGCTGGGACCCACGGAAAAACCACAACGAGCACCCTATTGGCACACCTCCTACACCACGGTGGCGTTCCCGTCGAAGCTTTTCTTGGCGGCATTGCCCTCGGTCAAGCATCCAACTTGCTCCTGGCAGGGAAGGACGAAAAAAGCCCCTGGATGGTAGCAGAAGCGGATGAGTTTGACCGGAGTTTTTTGACCCTTTACCCCACGTTTGCCGCCATCACTTCCGTCGATGCCGATCACCTGGACATTTATGGCACCCATCAGGAGGTTCTGCAAGCCTTTGGGCAATTTGCAGAGCAAATCAAAGAAGGAGGGTTGCTGTGGCATGAAGATGTGGTCGAGCCCCTTCAACAAGCGGTCCCTGCCACAGCACATTTAAACGCGGATGTATACGGGGAGCTCGCCCCCCAAGAGTCGTTGGAAGGACGCGGTTGGGCCGCGGGATATGCCCAAGTGGGGCATGCCGCTTCAGGGCCTCATGGGGAGGCCCGGTTCGAACTCCACCTTCGGGGCCAAGCGCCCATGGAAGTGTGCTGGCGCTTGCCCGGACAACACAACGCCGCCAATGCCACTGCAGCCGCCTATTTGGCCTGTCGCGCGGGGTTAGACCCTGCCGCCATACCCCCTGCTCTTGCAGCTTTTCCAGGCGTCGCTCGGCGATTTGAAGTCAAATACCGCACCGAAGAAAAAGCCGTCATTGACGATTACGCCCACCACCCCACCGAGGTCCAAGGTGCCATCGCAGCAGCCCGTCAGTTCTTTCCCGGAAAGCGGCTTACAGGGGTCTTTCAACCCCACCTCTACAGCCGGACCCAAGACTTTATGAATGCTTTTGCAGAGGCCCTGTCAGCACTCGACAATTGCATCCTCCTGCCCATCTATGCTGCACGCGAAAAACCCATACCTGGCGTAGATACACAGGGCATTGGGGAAAAGATGGTCGGATGTCCAGTAGAATGTCCCGAAGAAAGCCGGTTTTTGGATGCTTTAGAGCAGATGGACCCAGAGGTACTCCTCTTCATGGGCGCCGGGGACCTCGATCGCTGGATTGACCCTGCCTGGGACCGAATGAACACAAACACAACCACGCACTGAATCAACGTCCATTGAGCCGCAACATCACATCAGAACAGCCCCTCGTCAAGGGAGCTTCACGGCAGAAAAGCCGCTGGAAGGTGTGGTGGACCCTGCTCCTGATGCTTCCCGTCGCACTCGCGTTCACTGCTGCTGACCGTTCTGCTGATGCCGTTCCTTGTTTGGCACTCGACATCGAAGTCGACCAAATGGAGGGGATGTTTTTTGTGGACGCCCCTACCCTCCACGCCCTCGTCACAGAGCGCTTCAACTTGATAGAGAGGCCCATGTCATCTCTGCCCCTTGGTGCATTGCACAGGACCATATCTGAGCAAAACGGCGTGGCTTCTTGCAGGATCGAACCCACACTTGGTGGCGCCCTCAAGGTGCAGGTCACCCAACAACGGCCTCTGGCCAGGGTATGGATGCCCGACACTGTCCTGTATTTGGACGAAATGGGCGGAACCTTGGCCCTGTCGGGTCGCTACACCGCCGATGTACCTGTCTTGCACGCCCCCACCATGGCTGCAGCCCAGTCTACCCTCCCCTTGCTCCGGATGATGGACACTTCGCCTTTTTGGGATCAACTCATCGACCAAATTGAGGTTCAAGAGAATGGCGCCGTCAGCTTCCGCCCCCGCATTGGTGACGTTGTGGTGGAACTCGGGCCAGCCGCACAATTAGAACAAGACTTGAACGGCCGTTTGGACCGGTTATTGAACTTCTACAAAGCCCTCATTCAAAGGGGCGATCTCCGACAATACCGGAAAATAAGCTTGCAGTACGATGGCCAATTGGTGGCCTCGAAATGAAACCCAACTCCCGCACCCTTCCCCACATGGAACAATTCCAACCCCATCAGGACATCGTCGTCGGACTCGACATCGGCACCACTAAAATCGCGTGCATTGTTGGACAAAAAAATGCCCACGGCAAACTGGAAATCATCGGCTACGGCAAGAGTGAATCCATCGGAGTGACCCGTGGCGTTGTCGCCAACATTGAACACACCGTCCAGTCTATTCGCACGGCCGTTGAGGCCGCAGAAAAGTCGGCCAACGTCAAAATCGAAGTGGTCAACGTCGGCATCGCTGGACAGCACATCAAGAGCCTTCAACATCGCGGTCAATTGATCCGCACGGAGACGGAAGATGAAATCACACGGAATGACGTGCAACAACTCATCGACGACATGCGCAAGCTCAAGGTCTTGCCCGGTGAAGAAATCCTCCACGTGCTTCCTCAGGAGTTTACGGTCGATGGAGAACCTGGCATCAAAGAGCCCGTGGGCCACACGGGGGTGCGCCTCGAAGCCAACTTCCACATCATTACCGGCCAAACCTCGGCTGCGAAAAACATTTACCGCTGCATCAAACGCGCCGGACTCCAGGTTGACCAACTGATCCTCGAGCCCATCGCCTCAAGCTCTGCGGTATTGAGCGAGGAAGAAAAGGAAGCCGGCATTGCCTTGGTCGACATCGGAGGCGGAACCACCGACATCGCCATCTTCCAAGAAGGCATCATCCGCCACACAGCAGTCATTCCTTTTGGCGGCAACGCCATCACTGACGACATCAAGCAAGGCTGTGGTGTCCTCAAAAAGCACGCGGAAGCCCTCAAGAATAAGTTTGGTTCAGCCCTAGAGCGCGAAATGGCCGAAGACCAAATCGTGGTGATTCCAGGGTTGCCGGGACGCCCGCCCAAGGAAGTCTCCCGCCGCAACATCGCCGGCATCATCCAAGCCAGGATGTCAGAAATCATTGAGCACGTCCATTACGAGATCAAGAACAGCGGCTTAGAGCGTGAGCTCATTGGCGGTATTGTGGTCACCGGAGGCGGAAGCCAACTGAACCACGTTCGCCAACTATTTGAATACGTGACCACCATGGACTGTCGCATTGGCTTTCCAAACACGCACTTGGCTCAAGCGCCAGATCGCAGTTTGACAGCCCCAACCTATGCCACTGGCATTGGCCTTGTCTTGCTCGGCTTTGACAACGAAGACAATCCTGAAATGCAGGATTCACGGCATCAAGAAGCGAAAGAAACCATGGCAGGTCCCCGACGCTTTCTACAGAAAATCAAGGACTTCTTTGAAGATGAGATGCCTGAATAACCTCCAGGCCCACAACTTCCAAATCCTCTTATCCACGATGAGACCGTGAACGGAAAGCCTCAAGCCACATCAAACCAAGGCATTCTTCATTTTTCTTGTTGTGCTTGTGCAAAGGGTTGAAAGGCCCGGAAACACGAAACAGTAATCCACTCCACTAGGAAACATCAGATGCATTTCGCACTCCCCATTACCTCTGGATCGCCCATCAAAGTCATTGGTGTAGGTGGCGGCGGCTCGAACGCTGTCAACTACATGCATGAGCAAGGCATTAAAGGCGTTGACTTCATTGTATGCAACACCGATAACCAAGCATTGGAAGCCTCCAATGTGCCGGTCCGCATCCAGTTGGGAACTACCCTGACTGCAGGTCAAGGGGCTGGAAGCCGTCCGGAGATTGGTAAAAATGCTGCCATCGAAAACCTCGATGATGTCCTCAACAAACTGGAAGACAACACCACCATGGTGTTTGTGACAGCCGGTATGGGAGGTGGCACAGGAACAGGAGCCGCTCCTGTCATTGCCCAAGCGTGCAAGGACCTCGGTATTTTGACGGTGGGCATCGTGACCGTACCGTTCAACTTTGAGGGAAAGCGCAGGGCCACTCAAGCAGGAGAAGGCTTAGAAGCCATGCGCGCAGCAGTGGACACCTTGTTGGTCATCCGCAACGACAAACTTCGCGAGCTCTTCGGCAACCTCGCCCTCAAGCAAGCCTTCTCGAATGCCGACGAAGTGCTCTGCACCGCGGCCAAGGGCATTGCAGAGGTCATCACATTGACTGGAGACATCAACGTCGACATGAACGATGTCAAGACGGTCATGAGCGATTCAGGTGCTGCCATCATGGGAGCCGGAAGCGCCAGCGGTGAAGGACGCGCCATGACCGCCGTTACTGAAGCCCTGGAGAGTCCACTCCTCAACGACAGTGACATCACTGGAGCCAATTTTGTGCTCCTCAACATCACATACGGCACGGATGAAATTTTGATGGACGAGATTTCCGACATCACCGATTACATCCAAGACCAAGCCGGCGCTACTGCAGAAGTCATCTGGGGATATGGACACGACGCCGAACTCGGAGAGAAGATCTGTGTCACCGTCATCGCCACCGGCTTTGAAGCCTCTGCAGAACTGCCAGAAGG
>CAJQJX010000013.1 GCA_905478795.1 uncultured Flavobacteriales bacterium | reverse complement strand
TGGTGGTGTCGTCTGCTTCGATGAAGAATACATACACCTCGTCTGTGCCGTCAGGGCCATAAGTCTCCCAAATGTCTTCGAGGGCACCTGTGTTGTGGTAGCTCCAGCAAGGGCCACACCATGTTGCCGAGAAGTCAATGATGACTTTCTTTCCTTCGTCGAGGAGGCTGTAAAGGTTGTGCTCTACACCATTGAGGTCCTCTGCGGTCCAATCAGGTGCAATGCTGCCATCAGGCAACTGAGCTGCGGCGTTCAAGCTAATAAAGAGCGCAAGCAGCGCGGTGTAAATGTGCTTCATTGAGCAGGGTTTTGAGTTGTTTGATTCCTAAAGTCCTTGATACAGGGAAGGTAAATATAGAGGTGCAGGACAATATGTGGTGCTTCTAGACGTTTTTGGGCGCCCAAGTCTTCGATCTTTCGGTGCCAAAGGTTCAGATTCAGGCGCAAAAGCCGGACATGCCTCCCCTTTTTGGCAGGAAAGAGGGTTATCTTTGGGGTATGCGTACAATCTTCCAAAGGATCCAGCGTTTTGGTGCCTTCTGCGGCACGCTGTCTCTCATGGCCACATCGATTGCTCAGGGCCCAACCTTGATTGATCCCATCGAAGTTGTGGAGGGGACCCCTTCCGACACAGTGATGGTTGCAGAGTGGTTTGTGACCAACGCATCAGAGAACCCCATGACCCTGTTTGTCGAGCGCAACGTGCTTCAGGTGGTGGAGAGCATGAACCTTCCATATGTAGCGGGAAATGACGGTGCTTACGAGCGTTTTTGTTGGGCGGGCACGTGCTACCCCTACGGAGCGTCTTCCAGTGCATTGTCTCTAGCCATTACGCTAGAGCCAGGGGATACCACAGGCATCAATGCTTTTGGGGCCGAGGACTGGATGATCGCAGATTATTACCCCAATGGCGTGGCCGGCGTTACGGCATTGGAGTACTGCTTTAAGGCGACCCAGCAAGGCGTCCCGGAAGTGTGCCAAACAGTGCTCTTCTGTGCCGGAGCAGCGGAAGGAGAATGTGTGGTTTCGGTAGACAACGAGCGCAGCGCTGGTTTCGAGGCTTTGGCGCCAAACCCAGTTGTGGGTTACTCCGCCCTTTCCTACCTCGCCCCGGAGGGAGGACACCTTTTGATTTTGGACTTGACAGGCCGTGAAATGAAGCGTGTTCCTTTGGCCCCAGGACGAGGAACAGTGTGGATTGACGCAGATGACTTTGACCCCGGTGTGTACCTCCATGCCTTCGAGTCAGGAGGTCGGATTTTGCAGACCCGTAAGTTTAGCGTCGCTCGTTGAGGAGAAATCGCCGCTTTGCGGTTTGGTCTGCGTCGGGGATGGGACCATCTTCGCGTTTCAAGACACCACCCATTCAATGAGCAGCATCCGCAGGAAAGAGGCGCTGGATTACCACAGCCGTGGTCGGCGTGGCAAGGTGGAGGTCATCCCTTCGAAGCCTTACAGTTCACAGCGCGATTTGAGCCTGGCCTACTCGCCAGGTGTAGCCGAGCCTTGCTTGGAAATCGCCCAAAATCCGAATGACGTTTACCGATACACCGCCAAGGGAAATTTGGTGGCTGTGATCTCCAATGGAACGGCCGTCTTGGGCTTGGGCAACATTGGCCCAGAAGCTTCCAAGCCCGTGATGGAGGGGAAGGGCGTTTTATTCAAGGTGTTTGCCGATCTCGATTGCTTTGACATTGAGGTGGACGCTCAAGACGTCGAGACGTTTGTACAGACGGTGAAAGCCATCGCCCCCACATTCGGGGGCATCAACTTGGAGGATATCAAAGCTCCAGAGGCTTTTGAGATTGAACGGCGCTTGAAGGAGGAGTTGGACATTCCTGTGATGCATGATGATCAGCACGGAACGGCCATCATTAGTGGGGCCGCTTTGCTGAATGCGTTGGAGCTTGCGGGAAAACAGGCGGATGCCATTCGCATGGTGGTCAGTGGCGCAGGGGCCTCGGCGATGGCTTGCGTGGATCTGTACATGCAGTTGGGCGTTCGACTCGAAAACATTGCGGTGTTTGACAGCAAAGGGCATGTGCACAAGGGCCGAGAAGGTCTCGGTGAGCGCAAGCAGAACTTGGCCCATGCCGAACAGGCATTCCCTTCTCTTGGGGCCGCTATGGAAGGAGCGGATGTTTTTATTGGCTTGAGCAGAGGAGGTTTGGTCAACGCGGAAATGGTGGCGGCCATGGCCGACAACCCGATTGTCTTTGCATTGGCCAACCCTGACCCGGAGATTCCTTACGATGAGGCGAAGCGGGCCAGGCCAGATGTGATCATGGCCACCGGCCGAAGTGATCACCCCAACCAAGTCAACAACGTTCTGGGCTTTCCTTTCATTTTTAGGGGAGCCATGGATGTCCGGGCCACGGCCATTAACGACGAGATGAAAATGGCGGCGGTGCTTGCCATAGCGGCGCTTGCCAAAGAAAACGTGCCCGACGAAGTCAATGAGGCTTATGAGGAGCGCGGGCTTGGATTTGGCGTGGACTTCATCATACCTAAGCCAATGGACCCCCGTTTGATCACCACGGTAGCTCCGGCGGTTGCCCTCGCGGCCATGGAAAGTGGTGTGGCCAAAGAGCCCATTCGCGATTGGGAGGATTACAAACGCGTCCTGGCGGACAGGTTGGGTCAGGACAACACCTTGGTGCGGAATTTAAGTGGCCGAGCCCGGCGTCACCCCAAGCGGATTGTGTTCGCGGAAGCGGACCACTACAAAGTGTTGAAGGCGGTAGAAACCGCGCGCGATGAGGGGATTGTAGAGCCCGTGTTGCTCGGTTCTAGAGAGCGCATCGCATCCTTGATTGAAGAGCACCGCATTGAATTGCCTGCTGTGGAGATCATTGACCCTGCGGATGCCATGGAAGGCCCGCGTGTAGAGGCTTTTGCCGGGCACCTGCTCAGCAAGCGGGAGCGCAAAGGCTTGACCCGCTCAGAGGCATTGGGCTTGATGAAGCGCAGGAGCTACTTCGGATCCATGCTTGTGGAGACAGGAGAGGCCGATGCCGTGATTAGTGGATTGACCAGAAATTACCGCGAGAGTTTGCTGCCGGCTTTGCACACGCTCGGACTTGCTGAGGGTGTCAAGAAAGTGGCGGGGATGTACATCGTCCAGGCCAAAACTGGACCCATGTTTTTTGCGGACACTACAGTAAACCGAGACCCTTCGGCCCGCGAATTGGTGGACATTGCCTTGCTGACTGCGGAAGCTGTCCGTTCTATGCGCATAGTGCCGCGCATCGCCATGTTGAGTTATTCCAACTTTGGTTCTGCTGGTGGCCGCGACGCCGAAAAGGTCCGCGAGGCGGTCGCCATTCTTCATGAAGAACACCCGGACCTCATTGTAGATGGGGAAATGCAGGCGAATGTGGCGCTCAATGAAGAGTTGGCCGACGAACTGTTTCCGTTCAGCAATTTGCGTGGCCGGCGCGTGAACACCTTGATTTTCCCAAACCTTGCGGCAGGCAACATTGCCTACAAGTTGATTCAGGAGATGGGCGGTTTTGAAGTGGTGGGCCCCATTTTGTTGGGACTGCGCAAGCCGTTCCACATTCTTCAAATGGGTTCAAGTGTGCGTGAGATTGTGAACATGGTCCGCATTGCGGCCGTAGATGCACACAACACCCCATGATTCATCACCTCTCAGGACAATTCACTGAATTGACACCCACCTACATGGTTGTGGAGTGTGGAGGTGTCGGATATATGGTGCACATCAGCCTTCACACGTCTTCTGCTTTGGCGGGACAGGTAGAAGGCAAGGTGCTCATTCACGCCGTCTACCGGGAGGATGCCCAGTTGCTGTTTGGTTTTTCTGAGTCTACAGAGCGGAGTCTGTTTGTGATGCTGACCAGCGTGAGCGGTGTGGGTGCGCAGACAGCGAGGATGATTTTGAGCGGACTCGGTCCTGCGGAACTTGTCGAGGTGATCAGCCGTGGAGATGTGGCGGCGCTCAAAGGCGTGAAGGGCATTGGTGCCAAGACAGCCCAGCGCATCTTGGTGGACCTCCAAGACAAAATGGGCAAGGATCCCGCTTTTGTGACGTCATCTGGAAGTGCCCAACCCCGTTTGGGCCAGAATGAATTTGCAGGTGCAGACAATACAAAGCGTTCTGATGCGTTGGGCGCTTTGTGTAACCTCGGATTTGATAGAAAAAGGGTGGAGACGGTGCTTGATCAGCTGGCCGCTGAGGGGGTAGATACCGTAGAGGAATTCGTTCGGGCTGCATTGAAAAGACTTTGACCCACTTGAGTATGACCATTTGCAACGACGTTGCGATTAAAGCCGATGAGAGGTTTCTCCTGACTTGGGGTGGGCGGTGCTTGGGGCTGCTTTTTGTTCTGTGTTTGATGCCCTTGATGTCCGAAGCGCAATCGGACACATTGGACTTGCCCTTGCCACATGGCCAGGACCTGCCCAACCCAGTAGAGGTTCCAGGTGGGGTGAGTTTGGACTTTCCAGACGTCATCGAATACGGCGTTGATTACGACGAGAATACGGGCCAGTATGTGGTGAGACAGCGTTTGGGAGACACCTTGGACTTTAGGAACCCGACCTTCTTGACATTGGATGAGTTCTTGGAGTACAACATCGACGAGAACCTGAGTGAATTCTGGACAGAAATGCAACAGGAGGTGGACGATGAGGAGCGTGGATTTGCGCCCAAATTGACCATCGACTCCGAGCTCTTCGAGACCATTTTTGGTTCGAACGAGATTGAAATCAAACCCCAAGGTTCGGCCGAATTGAATTTTGGAGTGCGCTATAGTCGAACGGAGAACCCGCGACTTGCGGAACGTGATCGTGCGATCACCACCTTCGACTTTGACCAGCGTATCCAGTTGTCCATCGACGGCAGCATTGGCGACAAGATCAACCTTGGAACCAACTACAATACAGAGGCGACGTTCGACTTTGAGAACCAGATGAACATCGGTTTTCAGGGCGAAGAAGATGACATCCTCAAGAACATCGAGGCGGGCAACATCAGCATGCCACTCCAAAGCACTTTGATTCAAGGCAGCCAGTCCTTGTTTGGAACCAAGCTGGAAACGCAGTGGGGAAAGGTGTACAACACCACGGTGTTCAGTCAGCAGAAAGGCGAGCGCAAGGAGATTGAGGTCGAAGGGGGTGCCCAAACCCAGGAGTTTGACATTCGTGCGGACGACTACGAGGCCAACCGCCACTATTTCTTGTCGCAGTATTTCCGGAACCAATACGACAATGCCTTGCAGAGCTTGCCGGTGGTCAATTCTGGAGCCCGCATTACGCGGATTGAAGTCTATGTGGTCAACACGCAAGCCAATACGCAAGACGTCCGAAACGTTTTGGCTTTCACCGACATTGGCGAGCACCCGGACTACATTTCCTCGGACTTGCCCATTGCGGACATCACGAACGACCCGAACATCGGTATCAACCTGAACCGCGCTCCCAACAACGGGAACAACGACATCTTCTTCGACATGACCGGGGACCCCAATGTGATGGGGTTCAGCGGAGCCAGTGCGGCCATTGGCGCATTCACAGGCCCTGACGGCAGTCCGATATATGACCAGGGCATTCACTACGAGCGGGTGGGCAATGCCCGTCGATTGGCGCCAACGGAATTCACCTACAACGACCGCTTGGGCTTTATCAGCTTGAGACAGTCGCTCAACAACGCCGAGGTTTTGGCGGTCTCCTATGAGTACACCTTGAATGGTGAGACCTATCAGGTGGGTACGCTGAGCCAAGATGGATATGCCGCTCCTGGAGCGTTGTTGCTCAAGATGCTCAAGAGCTCGGTGACGCGGGTCACCTTGGAGAATGGCGATGTGGCCCCCCTCTGGGACCTCATGATGAAAAACGTCTACTCGCTCGGTGCCTTTGGCCTGAGTTCTGAAGATTTCCGAATTGGTGTTTGGTACAACGATCCTTCGACAGGTGTGGACCTCAACTACATTCCCCGCGCACCGCTCGAAGGGGAGCTCTTGATCCAAGTTCTGGGCATGGACCGCATTGACATCAATGGTCAGTTGCAGCCCGATGGCGTGTATGACTTTGTGGACAATGCGGCCACCTTAGGTGGAACCATGAACAGTCAGAATGGCCGGGTATTCTTGCCATCGGTTGAGCCATTTGGAAAATCCTTGCGCGATCAGATTGAGAACCGGGTCACCGATCCAGATTTGGCGCAGTCGCTGATCCAAACCATTGTGTTCCAGCCCTTGTACGACAGTACCAAGACAGCAGCGCAGCAGATTCCTTCGTTGAACCGCTTCCGGATCAAGGGACAGTATCAGAGTCAGGTGAGTTCCGAGATCATGTTGAATGCGCTCAACATTCCCGAGGGCTCCGTGACCGTGACTTCAGGTGGTGCCCGACTTATTGAGAACCAGGACTATACGGTGGACTACAACCTCGGTCGGGTTCGGATCATCAACGATGGTCTGCTGGAGAGTGGGCAGCCGATTCGGGTCTCCTTGGAAAGCAACAGCCTCTTTAATATCCAGACCAAGACGATGATCGGAACGCGTTTCGATTATTCGCCCAGCGACGAATTGGCCATGGGAGCCACCTTCTTGAACCTGAGGGAGCGTCCATTGACCCAGAAGGTGAACATCGGGGATGAGCCCGTGAACAACACCATCATGGGGGCGGATTTCACCTATTCCCGTTCCAGTCAGTTTCTGACCGACATGATCGATAAGCTGCCGTTTGTCAAGGCGTCGGCACCCTCCAATATTAACCTCAGCGCAGAAGCGGCCTACTTGATTCCTGGGCACAGCCGTGCCGTGGGTAAAGAGGGCAACGCGTACATCGACGATTTTGAGGGCTCCCAAAGTGCCATAGACATCCGCTCTTGGACGCAATGGAGCTTGGCGAGCACGCCCAAATTGCAGCCCAACCTCTTCCCTGAGTCAGACGTGGAGGACAGCTTGCTGTTCAACTTCAACCGTGCGCGCCTGAATTGGTACACCATTGACCCCAGCTTCTTTGGTGGGGGACTGCAAGACGGTCAGGTCGATTTGGATGTGCGGTCCAACCACCTCATGCGCTTGGTAGAGAACAAGGAGGTGTTCCCCAACCGTCAGTTGCCATTGGGTACGCCAGAGAACCTGCCCACCTTCGACTTGTCCTTTGACCCGTCAGTAAGGGGCCCTTACAACTATTTGCCCGCAGAGGGTTTTGGACCCGTTCCTGGAATGAACGAAGATGGTTCGCTGCAGGCCCCCGAAGAGCGCTGGGGCGGCATACAACGGGCTTTGCTGACCACGGACTTTGAGCTCTCCAACGTGGAGTACATCCAGTTTTGGGTGATGGATCCGTTCAACGATGACAGTCCCAACGATACGGGGGGTGACCTCTACATGAACCTTGGCTCGGTCAGTGAGGACTTGTTGAACGACGGACAGTTGGCCTTCGAAAATGGCTTGCCATCTGCCAACCAGCCCGCACCTGTGGTGGAGTCAAATTGGGGTGTTGTGGCCGACCCTTCAACGTTTAATGTGGTCAATGCCTTTGACAATTCGACCGGCGATTACAGCCAGCAAGATGTGGGCCTCGATGGATTGAATTCCGATGAGGAGCAGGTGTTTTTCTCGGATTGGTTGTCGGACTTGCAAGGGTCTCTGAGCCCCGAAGCCTATTCGGCGATTGCAGCGGACCCCTCTGGCGACGACTTCCGCTACTTCCGAGACCCCGTGGCCCAGGCCAACGACGAGAATGTCTTGGAACGTTACCGTTTCTTCAATGGATATGAAGGCAACAGCAGCACATCACAGCCATCGGGTTACCCTATTGCTTCGACCACACTGCCCAATACAGAGGACCTCAACGAGGACCTCACCTTGAGTTCAATTGAGAGCTATTTCCAATACAAGGTTCCGCTGCGTCCAGGAGAATTGAACGAGGCCAACATCGGGCGGAACTATCTCTCCGATGTGCTGTTGGCAGACAAGACCATGCCCAATGGTGAGACGCGTCAAGTGAAGTGGCTTCAATTCAAGGTGCCCATTCGCGACTTTGAGGCGCGCGTGGGGGGAATCAGTGACTTCAGGAGCATTCGTTTCATGCGGATTTTCATGAAGGGATGGAGGCAGCCCGTGACGCTGAGGTTTGCGCGCTTGGAGTTGATCCGCGGTGAGTGGCGAAAGTTTGACCAGAGCCTGGCAGGACCTCAGGAAGTCGAGCCGGATGACCCTTCTGACACCCAGTTCGCGATCAGTGCTGTGAACATCGAGGAAAACGGATACCGCCAGCCGATCAACTACGTGACGCCTCCTGGCATTTTGCGAGAGATCAATGTGGCCACGGCGAACCAAGCCCAGCTCAATGAGCAGTCCCTTCAGTTGGAAGTGTGCGGCTTGGAGGATGGTGATGCGCGTGCGGCATATCGGAACATCAACTTTGACATGCGGATGTACAAGCGACTCCGAATGTTTGTGCACGCAGAGGCGGCGCGGGCAGATGAGCCGCTGGAGTCTGATGACCTGACCTGCTTTATTCGATTGGGGTCGGACTTCGTGGACAATTACTACGAATATGAAATCCCATTGCAGGTGACGCCTTGGGGCACCTCAGACAAGACGGAGATTTGGCCTCAGGCCAACGAGATTGACCTGAGATTCCAGGATTTGCAGACCCTCAAAGTCTCAAGACCTGTGGGTTATCCCCTTTTTCAAGAATATGAACGTCTCGAGGGTGGCGTGCGATATGTGGTGCGTGGAAACCCCAACCTCGCCAATGTGGTGACCGTCATGATCGGTATCCGGAACTCCGATAAGGACGTCAACCGGTTCGCTGCAGATGACGATGGCCAAGAAAAGTGTGCCATTGTGTGGGCGAATGAGCTCAGGCTATCAGAATTCAATGAAGAAGGTGGATGGGCGGCTACGGCCCAGTTGCAGGCCACTCTGAGTGACCTTGGAAACCTGAGCGTTGCAGCCAATATGTCGACTCCAGGTTGGGGAGGCTTGGAGCAACGGGTTCAGGAGCGTCAGCGCGAGACCATCCAAGGTGTGGACGCCAATACGACCCTGCAGTTGGGCAAGTTCCTTCCTGATTTTCTAGGGGTTCAATTGCCGCTGTATTTGGGCTACAGCGAAACGGTATCAACGCCGCAGTTTGATCCACTTTCGCCAGATGTGGAGATTGCTGATGCCGGCTTGTCCCCGTCCCGACAGAAGAAATCCCAGCAGATCAACCGCATAAGAAGCATCAACTTTTCCAACATCAAAATTGACCCCCAACTCGGTGGGCGAGACAAAAAGAAGGACAGGAAGTCCAGCAAGGAAAAGGAGGCCGAAGCGGCAAAGCGTTTAGCGGGTGCCGATGATGTCACGAAGGAGCGAGAGTTGGCCGCGCAGCGCGGTGCGGCAGGAATGGCCTCCCGTGGTGGAGGTGGCGGGAACAGCAGTTCAGGATTCTTTGGCTTCCTAGATCCTGGAAACTTGAGCGCCAACTTTGCCTACACGGAGAACTATCAGCGGGATATCAATACTGAGTTCAACCTCCGTCGGAATTACCGGGGCGGTTTGCGTTATGACTTCACCAACCGTCCAAAGGAGGTCAAGCCCTTTGCATGGATGGGGCGCTCAAAAGCGATCCGTTGGCTGACCGACTTCAATTTCTATACTGGCCTCAAGCAGGTATCGGTCAATATGGCCATGGACAGAACCTACGAGGCGAGCCGTGTGCGCAACAACACCGCGGAGCTTTTGGGCATCGAAACGGGCGTTTTGGTGAGCACACAGGTACTGAAGCAGTGGAACTGGAACCGGGACTATGTGGTCAAGTGGGACCCCACCAAGAGTATACGTCTGGACTACAATGGCCGCGCGACTGCGTTGGTGGGTGAGCCCATTGGGGTCATTGACAGGAACAATGCTGAGAGCTATGCCCAGTATCGGGATACGGTGCTGACCAATATTGAGAATTTTGGTGAGGTGACCACTTATGACCACACGATCACGGCCAGTTATAAGTTGCCTTTGGACAAGTTCCCCTTGCTCGATTTCACCTCAGCGGACATTCGGTACAAAGGCACGTACCGTTGGGACCGTGCGCCATTCTCGCAGGACTCTCTCGGACACACCATTCAGAACAGCCGCGACATTACGCTGAACGCACAAGCCAGTCTCAAGACACTCTATGACAAGGTGCCCTTCTTGAAGGACATCAATTCGGGCAAGAGGAAGCGCGAAGCGATGAAGGAATTGGAGAAGAAAAAGAAGGAGATTGAGAATGAGGACCGCGATGGGTTTGGCAATTTCGACGACGACGAGAAGCCGCCTTTGTACATCGACCCCATTTCCTTTGTCCTCAAGGCGATGATGTCTGTGAAGAGTGTCAACATGAGCTATTCCAGGAATGAAGGATTGCTGCTTCCCGGATTGTCAGTGGACCGTAAGGCCCGTTATGCTGGCTTTGATGAGGCGCTCGAGTCCCCAGGACTGCCCTTCTTGGTAGGCCACCAGAACACGGATTTGCAGGGCAACCGAACGGGAGACTTTGCTGTCGACGCTGCCAACCGCGGGTGGTTGTCTGCGAACCCCTATCAGAACCAGACCTATCAGGAGAACTATACCGCGACACTCAACTTGCGCGCTCAGCTCGAACCGATTGAAGACCTGAAAATTGACCTGGACGCGAGTAGGACGGAAAGCCGGAATCAACAAAGCTTCTTCCGATTTGACGACGCCTTGGGTGATTGGCAGTTTGAATCTCCTCAGGACGGGGGCAACTTCACCTCGACCATCATGACGTGGGGGACCGCTTTTGTGGAGGACGATGAAACGTTTGACAGCGAAACCTGGCGCAACTTTAAACTGGCGCGACTGGACATGAGCGAGCGCCTGAATGCGGCGAACTACAACTTGCCGGACAGCGAGCCCACGGGATATTACTCGGGTTGGGGACCCACCAACCCGTCCGTGACGATCCCTGCATTCATTGCAGCATATACCGGTCAGGAGTCTGATCAAGTGGCACTGGATCCATTCAAGACCAAGCTCGCTCCGAATTGGAGGGTGAGCTATGACGGATTGTCCAAGGGCAACCTGCTGAAGAACCGCGTAAAGCGTTTCACTTTGAACCACAGCTACAGGTCTACGATGAGCACATCGTATGTGACCAACCTCAGTTTTGAGGGGGACGAATTGGGCCGGCCTACATCGTTTGATCAAAGCTCTTTTGGGAACTGGGTGAATCAGCGGCAGTACAACCAGGTGACCATTTCCGAGCAAATGTCCCCGCTCATCGGTGTGGACGTGACGCTCAAGGCGAGGGGCAAGAACGAGCCTCAAATCAAGGTGGAAATGCGCCGAGATCGGACGATCAATTTCGGATTGACCAACAACCAGATTACCGAAACCAAGAGCAGCGCCTTGGTGATTGGAACGGGTTATCGCATTGCCAATGTGCCCAACCCCTTCTTGCGCACGCGAGGAAAGTTGCCCATCCAAATGCTGAAGGAAACCGATGTGGTGCTCAGGCTCGACATCACCGTGAGGGACAATGCTACGATCATTCGCAAATTGGATCCGTTTGCGCAGACGGTGGGGGGTCCTGTTGGCATAGACAACCGAGAGAACCAAGTGACTGCCGGTCAAAAGGTGGCCAGCATCAAGTTCAGTGCAGACCTGGAAGTTTCTCGGAAATTGATCTTGCAGGCCTTTTTTGATGAGCAGTTGACCCGTCCTAAAGTGTCGACCAGCTTTGCCACAACCAACGTCAAAAGCGGCATTGCGTTGAGATTTAACCTCACGCAATAAATCGAGCAGGAGATGCGCCGCTGTTTTACATTGCAGCCATGAACATCCCCCAGGACCTTCGCTATTCTAAGGACCACGAATGGGTGCGCGTCGAGGGTGACGTGGCCGTCGTGGGCATTACGGACTTTGCCCAATCAGAATTGGGTGATATTGTCTTTGTTGAGGTCGAAACCGAGGACGAAACCCTGGAGGTGGATGCGGTATTCGGGACCATTGAAGCGGTCAAGACCGTGAGCGACATGTTCATGCCCATAGCGGGAACAGTGATCGCCCTGAATGCTGAGCTCGAGGACAATCCTGCTCTCATTAATGAAGATCCTTACGGTGCCGGATGGGTCATTAAGATCAAGTTGGAAGAGGGCGCGGGTATGGACCATTTGATGTCGGCCGAGGCTTATGCCGCGGAGGTCGGCTGAGACCCGCAGTCAGGCCCGTTGGCGCCGTGCCTTCCCCGCAGTTTGTTTGGGGTTGGCGGTGGTTGCTTTGCACGCGATGCCTGGCAAAGAACTGGGCGCGCACGATTGGTGGATGAATTGGAGACTGGACACAGTACTTCATGCAGGACTCTTCGCCGTTTTTGGAACTTCTGCACTTATTGCACTCCGAAAAGGAGGCGAAGGAGGTGCTGCTTGCCGCCATGCGTGGTGGTGGGTGATCTCCGGAGGCATGATTTTGGCGGTCATTTTAGAATGGGCCCAAGGCCTCGTATTCCCCGGTAGGGGCAGTGATTCATGGGATTTGGCGGCCGATTTCCTTGGACTGTGTTTGGCCGGTTTCGTATTTCGGGCATTGTATTTGATGTGGCCCATTGGTAAGAAACACCATTGATTAATTTGGCCCTACGAAAAGCAAGGCCCAGCAACACCCCCTTTCATGCAGCCACGCAAGACACCACAAGCTGACCTCGAAAACAAGCGGGGGACCTGGAGGTCCATCGGATTTGTTTCCGTACTCTCCCTGCTCCTCGCCGCATTGGCTTGGACCAGCTATGATGTAAACATCATTCGCGCCCTCGATTTTGAGGTTGACCTCCTCGAAGACGAGGTCATTCCAGTGAATGTGATTCCCCCGCCCCCCCCGCCTCCGCCTCCACAACAGACGACGGTCATTGAGATTGTTGACGATGAGGAGGAAATTGAAGAGGAGCTCGAGATTGAGGACATCGAAATCGACGAGGACACCGAAATCGAGATCATTGAGGTCGAGGAGGAGGAAGGGGAGGAAGAAGACATTCCTTTCATGATCGTAGAGGACATGCCTGGATTTGGACCCTGTAAGAAGAAGACCGGTACAGAGCGTGACCAGTGCACACAGCTTGAGATCATCAAGTACGTGAGCTCGAATACCAAGTATCCCCCTATTGCGAAGGATGCGGGCATACAAGGAACGGTGTTTGTCTACTTCGTAGTGGGCAAGGACGGCAAGGTTCGGGAAGGACGGGTACTCCGCCCTGTGGACCCCCGTCTGGATGCAGAAGCCCTGAGGGTGGTCAGCTCATTGCCTGACTTTGAGCCTGGACGACAGCAGGGAAAGCCGGTGAGTGTTCAATACACCATCCCGGTAAAATTCATCATCCGTTGATGGGTTAACTGCTAAACCAACCCACCAAAGCCATCGCGAGATAGATGGCGTAGAGCGCGGCCCCCAATGGAAGGCCGCGCTTTGCGTACAGATAGATGGCTGCGGCGTCAATGGCGATCCAATAGGCCCAGTTGGCGTGGTGGTTGTTGACCATTAACCAGGTCGCCCACAGGCTAAAGATGGTCGTGAAAGCATCCCATCCTGGCATGGCACTTTGGGTCCAACGTTTGAGGCCCCATGCGGTGGCAAAGGTCAGTGCGGTCGTGATGGTGATGGCGAGGATGTGCCACGACAAGGGCTGTGATTGCGGGGTCCAGTCTTGTGTTCCAGAAGAGAGCCAGGCGCCATATACAGCGAAGGCGACGTAGAACCCTTGGAGGGCAGCTTCCGCCAAAATATTCCGTTGCCAGCAGAGATGGGCGAGCAGGCCGGCTCCTATGGCTGCGGGTAAAAAACACCAAGGCGTCCAACCTTGCAGGTACCCCCAAGTGTACGCGAGGCTGAGCAAGACAGCCGTGGCTTCGGTCCAGCGCTGCTGGGTTGTTGGATGAGGAGTGCTCACAAGACGCAGTGTTGTCGGATGTTGTGGACGGCGTGTTCGAGCCGTTCATGCTGTCCCATGGGTGCCAATTCGCAAAACGCGATGCCCCCTTGGTTGAGGCGCTCTCTGTAGGATGACTCGAGTGCAAGGCGGTCGGCGTGCAGCGGAAGGGTGCGCAGTGGGTCAGGTTCCCAGTCTGGAAGGGTGTGACACAGCATGTGTAGATCGGCGCGCTGCATGACGGTTTTGACCCCTGTAAGCTCTTCCCCAAAGGCATGACGGGCCCAGATATCCAACACCAAGCCACCGGTGTCACAAACGATGCCGTTTTGGGCGTGGGTCAAAAGTTTGGACAAGCGTTGGCTGAACCCTTCTAGCATGTGTTGCAGGTGTTCACCGTTGACGGTGCCATCGCGCACTTTACGGTCGGAGCGCGCGGCCTCCGGCATGAGGTCCCAATGCAAGGCCGTTGCCAAGCCCTGCGCTAGGGTGGTCTTCCCGGCATTTTCGACGCCCGTCAGGATCACGATGGGAACCCTGTTCAATCGTCGAACTGACATTGGCACGGGGGACTGAAAGACAGACGCCGTCCAGGGAGCAGTTCCCGCACCCAGATTTGCTCATCCACCGACATTTCGTTGTTGAGCAGGTCGAGTTCTTTCAAAAACTCAAGTTGGCTCAGTGAGGGGGGGAAATGACCGATGACATTGGACCACAGCAACAAGCGTTCGAGTTTGGTCAGGGCGTCAATGTCTTCAGGAATCCCCTCAATTTCATTGTCAGAAAGGTCCAGCTCTCTCAAGTTGGAGAGCCTAAGCAAGCTTTCGGAGATCTGGGTGAGCTTGTTGCTTCGGATGCTCAGGCGCTCCAAATGCTCAAACTCGGCCATCCACGGAGGCAGGCTGTCAATTTTGTTTTTGTCAAGAACGATCTCCCGAAGCTGTCTAAACCTCCTTAGGCGGATGTCAACGGCCTTCCATTTCTGCTTGCTCAGGTCCAGGCGCCACACGCGCTCAGGTCTTTGAAGGGCGGCTTCGTAGTCCGTCCAAACTTTGGCCGTGTCCCAAGGAATATTGGATTGTCCGGCCCCCTTCATCGGAGAAAGGCAGCAGAGCAGCACTCCAAAGGCTATTCCCAAAGTGCGGAGCAGAAGCCGGTTCATCTTGAGGTCAACGCGCGTCATGGCTGTTGTCGTATCTCAAAATGCGACGGGCTTGGTCGGCATCAGATGAAAGTTGGTTGATCAGGGCTTGGGGATCTTCGAATTTTTGAATGTCCCGCATGCGCTCAGCAAATGCGATTTCCAATTCGGCGCCATAGAGATCGGGGGTCTCTGCTGTGAAAAGGTGGGCTTCTACAGTGGGTTTTGCGCCGGTGCCGTCAAATGTTGGACGGGGTCCAATGTTGACCATGGCACCCCATGTCTGCTGTGATGCGCTCCCTTGATGCGATGAAGCCCCGTCTGTGACCAGCGTGACTTGAGCCGCATAGACACCTTCAGCGGGAAGTATTTGATGGGGTTCTGTGGCTTCGAGATTGGCGGT
>CAJQJX010000012.1 GCA_905478795.1 uncultured Flavobacteriales bacterium | reverse complement strand
TTATCGTGGACATAGGCGTCTTGGGCGGCTTGTTCAATGTCGCGAGGCTCAGCGTCATCTACGCCAAAGGCAATGTTCGAGGCGATGGTGTCCGAGAAGAGAAAGACATCTTGAGGCACATATCCAATGGCTGCCCTGAGGCTCGGGAGGTGGAGATTGGAGAGGGGATGGCCATCGACCTCCACCACACCGTCTGTTGGGTCATAGAGCCGGGCCACGAGTTGAGCCAGGGTGGTCTTTCCACTCCCTGTTCGGCCAATGATCGCCAGCGTCTTTCCGGGTTCAAGGTCAAAGTCGACTCCGTCCAAGGCGCGGATTCCCGAGTCGGGATAGGTGAGTCCTACACCCTTAAAAGTGATGCGGCCTTGGATGTCAGAAGGGGCATCTGCGGTGTTGACGATCTCGGGAACGACATCCAGGAAGGCGTTGATGCGCGCTTGGCTCGCAGCGGCTTTTTGAACCAAAGACGTCACCCATCCTACTGAAGCAAAGGGCCAAGTAAGCAGGTTGACGTAGAAGACAAATTGAAAGATGTGGCCCAGTTGCAAGTCTCCTGAGAACACGCGCAGCCCGCCTACATAAATGGTCAAAATCGTACTCAGTCCCACCAGCATCACAATGATGGGCATGAACATCGCGTCCACCTTTACCAGGTCCAGGGTCCGGAATTTGTACTCATCAGCAGCCTTTTGGAAGCGCTCATAGGCCCGCTCTTCACGCCGGTGAGCCGCCAAGATTCGGATGCCAGAAAAGTCCTGTTGCACCTTGGCGCTCAGGAGGCTTTGTTGCTGTTGAACAGCATCGCTCTTGCGGTGAATGCGGGCGCTGATCTTGTACACCCCGAAACTCATTAAGGGCAAAGGGGCCAAAGAGCAGAGCGTTAGCGTCACATCAATTCGGAGCATGACCCCAACGGTCAAGAACATCATGGTGACCAAAGTCAGTCCGTACATCACGGCAGGCCCGAGGTACATCCTGACTTTGGAGACATCCTCCGATATGCGGTTCATCAAATCACCCGTGGCATTTTGCTTGTAAAACGCGGCGGGGAGCCTCTGGTACTGGTCGTAAATCGCCTCCTTTAAATCGTATTCGATGAGGCGGCTCATGACAATGATGGTTTGACGCGTCATGAAAGAGAACATCCCTTTCATGAGGTAGGCCAACATGTAAAGGATGGCTTGTAGTCCTGCGATGAACGACACGAACCGAATGAGTTCTCCTCGGGTTTGAGGCTTGCTGAGAAGGTCTTTGCCCCTGCCTGTCCATCGCGCCAAAGTGGTCAGGGTTGGAGGGGCTTTCAGGGGTTCGGAAGCAAAGACGTCCTCTGCACTTCGGCCTTCATCCAAAGGGGAGAGGAATCCCGAGTAGGCCTCCTCCAAAAGGTTGATGCCTTCGCCGATGACAACGGGGGCAAACACGGAAAAGGCGTTGGTCAAGAAGACAAACAGAAAACCCAACGCCAACCTGCCGCGGTACTTCCAAAAGAAAGGGTTGAGTGCCGCGAGTGTGCCCATGAAGCGAAGTTAGAACTTGAAGTTCCAGGTAACCGAAGGTAAAATCGGAAACAAGCTGATTTGATAGGCCTGAATGTCTAAGGTGCCTTCTTCAATGGCCCCCTCATTTCCAAAGTAGATGAAGTAGGGGTTGAGTCTGTTGTAGACGTTATACACTGAGAATACCCATTGGCCGTATCGTTTTTTGCCCTTCTTAGGTCGCGGCGTGTGCGTGGCGCCAATGTCTGCGCGATGGTAGGCGGGCATTCTGAAACCATTCCTAGGACCATAGACGTCGAGCAAGTTGCCGTCCACGAAGTACCGCTGTGAGGGCACGGTAATGGCATTGCCCGTACCATAGATAAAGGTGCCCCCCAACTTCCAGCGGTCATCGATGGTCCACTCTATGATCGCACTCAGGTCGTGTCGGCGGTCGTAGCGGGCGGGGAAGGGGTTGCCGTTGTTTAAGTCTGCAAACAGTCGGTCCGTTTTGCTCCAAGTGTAGCCGAGCCAACCCGTCCAGACCCCGCGCTTGCGTTTGACGAACAGTTCCATGCCGTAACTCGTTCCCGAGCCGAACACAAGGTTGTTGTCGACGTTGTTGCGGATGTTGTCGTCAGGCTGGCTGCCTTCGGCGTAGGCTACGAGGTTGGACAGCCATTTGTGATAGACTTCCACAGAGGCCTCTATGTTCCGGTCGGCCCCAAAGTCGCGGAACCAACCTGCGCTGACCTGGGTGCCTTCTTGGGGTTTGACCACGTCAGAGCTGGGGAGCCAGATGTCTCCAGGAAGCGAAGTAGGAGAGAGGGAAGCCAAATGGATGTACTGCAGATTTCGACCGATTCCCGCCTTAAAAGAACTGCGGGGGCCTGTGGTCAAACGCATCGACAAACGGGGTTCCCAACCGCCGTGGGTTGCGACCAAATCACCTTTGTTGTAGCGGATTTCTGCCGGTGCTGTGCTGGCGCTGAGCGGATCTGTTGCAGAAGGCGGGACGTAGCGTGTGAATGGCCCTGTTTGGATGAATCCACTCCAGCGCAAACCCGCTTGAAGCCTCAACGCATCTGTGACGTCGAATTCATCTTCGAGGTAGGCGGATATTTCGTGACTGCGCGTGCGGACGGCCTCACCAAGGTCAAAGTCTACCCCGTTCGATGTGGCGTAAAACTCGGTGGGCAAGAAGGTGTGAAAGGTGTATTCTATGCCCGCCCGGATGGTGTGTCTGGGGTTGGGGTAGAAGGTCAGCCTTGACTTGATGCCGCGGTCGTCTATACCGCTCCTGAATCCAAAAGTGAAACTGTCTTGCTGCGCCTCAAAGGCAAATTCGTAATCGCTGTAAGTCGCCGTTGTCGTGATGAAGGCCTTGTCGTTGATGAGGTGGTTCCACCGGGCGGTGAGCGTGGAATTGCCCCAAGGAATCCGGCTCCCAAAGTCTGCGGACTTTGACCTGAAATCAAAGACATCACGACCGAAATAACCGCTCAAATAGAACTGATCACGGCGAGAGGCCCGCCAGTTGACCTTGGCATTGAGGTCGTAGAAATAGTAGCCAGACCCCGCAAATGCACTCTCTGGATTTACGAACGGCCGCGTCAGAACGTCGATGTAAGTCCGGCGGCCACTGATGATGTAGCTGATGGTGTCTTCCTTGATGGGACCTTCTAAGGTCAATCTGGAACTGATGAGGCCCAAGCCTCCACTGAGGGTCGTATTGCGGGCATTGCCCTCCTTCAGGCCGATGTCCAATACCGAACTCACTCGGCCACCATAGCGTGCAGGCATGGTGCCTTTGGTCACCTCGATGTCCTTCACAGCATCGGGGTTGAACACACTAAAGAACCCAAACAAGTGAGAAGCGTTGTAGACCACGGCATCGTCCACCAGTACCAGGTTTTGGTCTGGTCCTCCGCCGCGCACATAGAAACCGCTATTGCCTTCACCGGCGCTTTGGATACCGGGCAAAAACTGAATGACCTTGAGTACATCGACCTCTCCGAGCAAGGCAGGAAGCGATTTGATGGTTTCGACGCCTACTGCAGCCTTCCCCATATCTGTACTCTGGGTGTGGGCTGTGCGGTCGGCTTCAACCTCTGCAGCAGCCATGGCGACCACTGAAGGGCTCAGTTCAACGTCAACCGTCGTGTTTTCTTGAAGGGTGACACTTTTCTTGAAGGACGTGTAACCAATGAACGACCACGTCAAATCATAACGCCCTTCGGGCAGTGACAGGCTGTAGAAGCCATAAATGTTGGTCGCCGTTCCCGTTGTGGTCCCGTCCACTGTGACGGTCGCTCCAAGGATATATTCCCCGGTGGATTGGTCTACAACCCGTCCATTGACCGTGGTTGTTTGCGCTTGTATCCCTCCGAAGCACGCAAAAAGCGTCAAAAACAGAGGCCATCGAAGGGAGAATGTGGGCTGAAACATGCAGGAAATTCAAAGGTAGAACCACCGAAAGCCGTTGAGGTTTAACTTTTCGCCGAAACCTTTTAGGGCACCGCATGCACGTGATGAATTTTGATTCGAATGACCGCCAAGTGAACCTGCTTTTGCGCTGGTTTTTTTGGGGGGTTGCCCCTCTGGTGTTGGTGTCGTGCAACAGTGAGGATCCCTCTTCCGATGTGACGCTATTCACCTACAATGCGTCAGATGGGATTCGCTCCTTAGATCCGGGTAAAGCCACTGATTTGGAGTCCATGTGGGTGGTGGACCAACTCTATGAGGGATTGTTGGAATTGGATGCTGAGTTGCAAGTTCAGCCTGCCTTGGCTGAATCATGGAGCGTGTCGGACGATGGGTTGATCTATGCTTTTCGCTTGCGGTCTAATGCCAGGTTTCACAATGGCAAGCGGGTCACAGCTGCGGACGTGGCTGCGAGTTTTGACCGATTGCGGGATGCGCGGGAGGCTTTGCCAGGAAGGTGGGTGTTGGGCGACCTCAAGGACGATGGCATTCAAACCATCCGTGACGACAGCCTTCAGTTGCACTTGAGCCGACCCCAACCGGTTTTTCCAGGGTTGCTGGCCACGCCGCAAGCCAGTGTTGTATTCCAGGGTGGACGGGTCGGCGAGCCAGACACGGATGACCTGGGCAGTGGCCCCTTCATGCTCCAAGGGTGGATTCCAGAAACCGCCATGGTCTTGCACCGACATCCTCAATACTGGATGCGCGATTCGACCGGGGGCCACTTGCCTTATCTGGATGGCCTCAGGATTGAATTCAACCGTGAGCCGGGCGCTGAATTTTTGGGTTTTAGGCAGGGGCATTATGATTTTGTCTCTGCTTTGGATCCTGAATGGGTCAAGGCATTAAAGGGCGAGGACGGGACTTGGAAGCCTGAGTGGAGTGGCAAGTTTGAGGTACACCAAGTGCCCTATCTCAAGACAGACTACATCGGGTTTTTAGTGGATTCAACAGCGGCAGCGGCAGCAGGATTTCCGCCGCTGGGCGCGGCGCTAAGAAGGTCCATGAGCATGTTGCTGGACCGTGGTGCTTTGGTGCGTGAGCTAAGGGCTGATGAGGCGGTGCCAGCCCAAGGTTTTGTGCCGCCTGGCATGCCGGGGTTCGGAAAAGGACAGCGCAGCATCAGCTCGGATTTACAGTGGCAGCCAAAATTGGCGGACAGCATTCTGGCCGCTTTGGGGATTGGCGCAGAGCCTCCGCTGCGCCGATTTTATGCAGGAACGCTGGGCACCAAGCCCGACATGGCGGACCTCGCCGGAGCTTTACAGCACATTTGGGCCCGCCATGGCATCGATGTAGACATCGACATTGCGCCAAGCGCCATCGACGCCGAGCGTGTGGCGCGCAGTCAAGTGCCCTTGTTCCGCAAGTCATGGTTGGCGGACTATCCCGACGCTGAGAATTTTCTTGGGTTGTTCATGCCGGATCGGTGGTGTCCCAACGGTCCCAACTATACCCATTACGCCAATGCCGAAGTGACCGCACTGCTCGCACAAGCGGCTGCCATGGTTCCAGGAAAGGAGCGAGCGTCCCTGTTGCGCAGGGCAGAGTCGCAAGTGATGCAGGACATGCCCGTGATTCCATTGTGGCATGACCAAGTCGTGCATTTGGTCTCTCGCGACTGGGAAGGTTGGCAGGTAAGTCCGACCAATAGACTGGACCTGCGGCACGTCAGACCATCCGTTCACGCGCAGCCCTAACTTGTTCGCCAATGCTAAAGATTGACACCCACACCCACATCATGCCCAAGCAGCTGCCCGACTGGAGCGCTAAGCTGGGATATGGGTCCTTCATTCATTTGGAGCACCATCGGGAAGGGGCCGCGCGCATGATGCAGGGGGATCGGTTCTTCAGGGAGGTGATGGCCAATTGCTGGGATCCCGTTGTCCGAATCGATGAATATGCCAAGTCCGGGGTTCAGGTTCAAGTGGTGTGCACGATTCCGGTGTTGTTCGCTTACTGGGCAAAGCCAGAGGATACAGCGGACATCGCGCGCTACCTCAACGACGACCTGGTCCGCACCATTCAAGACCACCCAAAGCACTATGTCGGGCTGGCGACTCTGCCCATGCAAGATGTCGACTTGAGCATACAAGAGCTTGAACGCTGCGCCAAGCTGGGCTTTGCTGGTATTCAAATCGGGTCCAACATCAATGGATACAACCTCTCCGAGCCCCGCTTCAACGATCTCTGGGCAGCCTGTGAACGGCTGGGCATGGCCGTGATGATCCATCCGTGGGACATGATGGGCAAGGAGATGATGACCAAATACTGGCTCCCATGGCTGGTCGGAATGCCTGCAGAAACGTCCCGTGCAGCTTGTTCCATGATATTCGCGGGTGTCTTTGACCGTTACCCAAAGTTGCGTGTCATGTTCAGCCATGCGTCTGGAGCATTTCTGGCCACATTGGGTCGGATTGAGCACGGCTGGAGGTGCAGGCCTGATTTGGTCGCGGTAGACAACCCAAACAGTCCGCGTGAATACCTCGGGAAGTTTTGGGTAGACAGCATTACCCACGATGCGCGTCTCATGGAATATGTGCTGGAAATGCAGGGGGCAGATCGCATTGTCATGGGCTCAGATTACCCATTCCCGCTGGGCGACCTTGAGTTTGGGCGTTACATCGAGACCGACATGAACCTCACAGAGGAACAGCACAAGGCTATTTTTCATGGGGCGGCGCTGGAGTGGCTAAACTTGAGTGAGCAGCAGTTCTTATGATACGAGCCCCTCATTACACAGCATCTGAAATCGATGTTTCGCGCAACTGTTCAGGGCATTTTCCCGTTGTCTAACCGATGGCGTCCTCAGAGGAACTCATAGGTCTAATCGAAGAATGCAAGGGGCAAAATCCCGCGGCACAGCGCAAGCTGTATGCCCGTTTTAGCGGCCAGTTGTTTGCCACTGCCATCCGACATACCAATTGCAGAGAGGATGCAGAGGATGTGCTGCAAGACAGCTTTGTCAAAATTTTTAAGCACATCAAGAGTTACCGCCAAGACTACTCTTTTGAAGGTTGGATGCGGCGCATTGTGGTCAACACGGCCATTACCCATTACCGCAAGAATCTGAAGCACAGTCACCACCAGGACATTTCGGAATTCCCAGCGACACCCCGGGATCTAGAAAATTTCAGTGACCCTGAATTCACTGCAGAGGAGTTGCAGCTGGCCATCGCTCAGTTGCCCTTAGGGTACCGAACCGTCTTTTGCATGTATGTCATTGAAGGGTTCAAACACAATGAGATTGCCGAGAAGTTGGACATCGATGTCAACACATCGAAGAGCCAATTGAGCAGGGCGAGAAAATATTTACAACGGGTTCTTGCAACCCTTTCGGCCCGCGCGCAGTCTACATCAAGCCAAGCAGCCGGAATAGCCGGAACAGCATCATGAAGGAGAACAACTTCAATACCAACATGACGGACGCGGACTTTGATGCCCGCTGTCGCGCCATGCTCGAATCCAGCCAAGTGACAGCTCCCGAGCC
>CAJQJX010000011.1 GCA_905478795.1 uncultured Flavobacteriales bacterium | reverse complement strand
TCGCACTCAATCCAGGCGACACCTTGGAGAAGGCTTTGCGCGCTATGGATGAATTCAAGGTGGAGCACCTACCGGTAGCTGCTGAGGGCCGATACTTAGGCCTTGTTGCCGAGCAGCACCTTCTAGATAAAGAGGGCGAAGCGGTGTTCCTGACCAACGTGCAGCTGATGCCCGTGATGGTGGCACCCGGCCAGCATTTTCTGGAAGTGGTGGATATTCTTTGTGAGGCAGACGTCAGTGTGGTGCCTGTGGTAGAAGACGGCATGCTGTTGGGGTGCACAGACAGGGCCCACTTGTGGCGGGCTTTTCACAACAGTCTGACGCCCTTTAGCGAGGGCAGCATCCTCACCTTGGAAATGCCTTGGAAGGATTACAGTTTGGCCCAAGTGTCCCACAGGGTAGAGTCCGAAGGGGTCAAAATCCTTCAGGTCTTGGTCAGCGACGGTCTCCATCCAGAAAATGCAGAAGTGGCACTCAGACTGTCAACCCGGAACATTGAAGGTTTGATTGATGGGCTGCGCCGCCATGGTTACGAAGTGCGCGCTTTCTACAGGGCAGAGGAATATGCGGAGGAAATGAAGCACAGAATGGCGGCTTTCAGACGCTACATGAACATCTGATCCATGGAAGGTCACAACGCTCCCATACAATCACTACTGTTGCACGGGTCGGTGATCGCGGACACCGACATTTCGGCCTACCGTGACGTCCTCAATGTCTTGAGGGCCGCCGATGTGACCGTGGCATTCACAACGCGCTTTCATTCGGCCCTTGCCGAAATGGGACTGGGCGATGCCGACGACACCGCTTGTGAACTGCACAGCGCAGAGGAGTTTGGGATGGTCTTGACGTTTGGTGGAGATGGAACAGTGCTCGAAACCGCAGACATGTTGGCCGGTCGTGCCATTCCTGTATTGGGCATCAACACGGGTAGGCTGGGGTTCTTATCACACCTGCCCATGCCGGATGCTGCACGGGTACTGCCGAGCATTCTTTCTGGAGGCTACAAGGTGGAGCAGCGGGCGATGTTACAAGTGGAGTTTCCCGATGCAGAATTGGGGTCCAACCTGCGCGCTCTGAACGAAATCACCGTACACCGTCGGGACGTTGCGAGCATGATTCGGGTGTCGGTGAGCCGCAATGGCGTCTTTGTCAACCGGTATTGGTCTGATGGGCTCATCGTCTCAACGCCTACAGGCTCGACAGCGTATTCGCTCAGCTGCGGAGGACCCATCATTCATCCTGACAGCAACGCCATTGTGCTCAATCCGATTGCGCCCCACAACCTCTACGATCGGCCCGTGGTGATTCCCTTGGAAGGCACCTTGGAAATCGAGGCTGAAGGGCGCGACGACCACCTGATGCTCACCATGGACACGCGCTCGTACACAGTGGATGCGCCGGCAAAGTTTGTGATTCGACCCGCCGAGCGTCCATTTATGTTGGTCCAGCTTCCGGGCGTCGATTTTATTGAGACTGTCCGACGCAAATTGCACCTTGGTTTGGATGCCCGCGAGGGCCATTCCATGCAAGGCGGGCAAGAAACCGGCGACAATCCCCGTTAAAGCTGCGCCCTTCCATCATGATGTCCCGTCCGCTTTTTATGCTCTTTCTGTTTTCCGCACTCTTGATGGGGACGGCCAATGGTCAGCGCAAATTTGAAACCAGCAAGACCTTGGGTTTGACCGTTGGTACGGGATACTATCTCGGGGAACTCAATCCCACGGGTCATTTTAAAGGGCGATTGCAACCTGGTTTTGGAGGGTTTCTCCGGTTCAATGTGAACCGCCGCATTGGAATCAAGGCCAGCTTAAACCGCACCAACCTGCTGTACTACGATTCAGATTCTAAAGACCCTTGGATTGCCAATCGAAATTTGCACTTCCGCAACGCCATTACTGAAGGAGCTGTGGTGGCCGAATTCAACTACACCCGTTACCAAATCGGCAACACGAAGGACCGGTTCGCAGGCTATTTGTTCGCGGGTTTATCGCTGTACAGCCACATGCCCGAGGCGCAAATCGGTGACGTTTGGTATGAGCTACAGCCTCTTGGGACTGAGGGCCAAAGCACCAATACTGGTCAAGGTCGCTATGCCACTACCGGTTTCGCGGTTCCCTTTGGCTTGGGCTTCAAATTGAATTTGGGCCATTTCTCAGCGTTGAATTTCGAATGGGGCATTCGCCGCACCTGGACAGACCATTTGGACGATGTGGCCGGCTACTACGCCAGCACGGCAGTGTTGGAGGAAGAGGCGGGGCCGCTCGCCGAGGAGTTGAGCGTGTCGCGCATAGAAAATGAGGGCGACCTGATCGACCCTGTGGGTCAAATGCGGGGCTTCAATGATTTGGATGACCGGTTTGCTGCCATGACGGTGTCCTTCACTTTTCGAATCGACAAGTCTCCCACGACGTGCTGGGACCGTTGATCTTCTGTCCAATTAGGTGAAAAACTCCCAATCTCGGAGCAGAATGCGGTGTCTACCTTGCATGTCATTGCGGTGGTGACCACATTCGCCGCTGCTATTGCGATTCACGCAAATCAACATGGTTGAGCCAACACCTCCATCCCAACAACTTCCGCGCCACGTGGCGGTCATCATGGATGGCAATGGGCGCTGGGCCAGAGAGCGTGGCGAGGAGCGGGTTTTTGGACACGCCAGCGGGGTAGAGAGTGTGAGGTCTGCGGTGAGTGCAGCAGGTGAACTCGGCGTTGAATACCTCACGTTGTACGCTTTTAGCACGGAGAATTGGTCCAGACCAAGAGAGGAGATCAATGCCCTCATGGAGCTGCTCGTGAAGAGCCTCGCCGGTGAGGTCAATGAGTTGATTCGCAAAGGGGTCCGACTGCGCTCAACAGGAGACATTTCAGCGCTGCCCGAAGCGTGCATCAGCGGCTTGCGCGATGTAGAAGCACAGACTGCGCATTGCACCGGGCTGAACTTGATCTTGGCTTTGAGTTATAGTGGCCGTTGGGAATTGACCGAGGCGGTGCGGAGGATTGTGCGCTCGGGTACGCCGGCAGAAAACATCGTGGAGGACACCATCAGGCAGCACTTGAGCATGCCAGATGTTCCAGATCCGGAACTGCTGGTGAGAACCAGTGGGGAGCAGCGATTGAGCAACTTCTTGCTGTGGCAATTGGCTTATTCGGAGTTGCATTTTACTCCTGTGATGTGGCCAGACTTTAGGGAGGACCACTTCAAGGCGGCGGTTTTGGAATTCAGAGGCCGGGAACGGCGTTTCGGGCGCACAGGAGATCAGGTCTCCGGAGGTGTGCAAGACATCAAACAGGGAATCAAGAAGGAGGAATGAGGATTTATTTCACCGCGCTTATTGCAGTTTTTGCGACTCTGGCCACGCCTGCTTTCATGATGGCCCAGCCGGGATCGGCCGTTTTGGATCTGGCGGTGCCCAGCGATTACCGCATAGCAGGAATTACGGTCGTGGGTGCGGATTACACCGACATTCAGGCGGTCAAGCTGTTCAGTGGATTGCAGGTGGGGGACGAGGTCACCATTCCTGGAGAGCGGCTCTCGGCTGCCGTGCGCAACCTCTGGGACCAGCGGTTGTTTAGTGACGTTTCCATTGAGCTTGCTGAACTGAGGGACGACGATGTCTACCTCGTTATTCGGGTGGCAGAGATGCCACGATTGACCCGTTATGGTTTTTCGGGGGTCAAGCGGGGTGAGCAGGAAACCCTGCGCGGCAAACTGGATTTGGTGCGGGGACAGATCGTCAATGAAAACTTGAAGGTGACTGCCCGACAGATTTTGATGGACCACTACCGAGAGAAGGGTTACTTCGATGCGACGGTGAACATCACGAGCACTCCGGACAGCGTCTTGGAGAATGCCGCCGGAGTCAACATCGACATCGACAAGGGTGAGAAAATTAAAATTGGCAGCATTGAGGTGATCGGGTCTCAAGCCCTCGATTCAAAATCCGTCAAGCGCCGCATGAAGAACACGAAGGAGCGCGCATGGTGGCGCATCTTCAAGTCTTCGAAGTACATAGAAGAGGAGTTCAACGCAGACATAGAGGGTGTAACCGCCTACTACCGGGAGAAAGGGTACCGCAATGCGAGGGTGACCGGCGACAGCCTGTTCCGCACGCCAGAAGGCGAACTGGGCATCGCTCTTCAGGTGGACGAAGGGGGTAAGTTCCATTTCCGGGAGATCACCTTTACAGGCAACACCAAGTACTCGACGGCACAACTCGACAGTTTGTTGGGCTTTAAGAGGGGCGACCTGTATGACGTGGCTGAATTGGAAAAGCGGCTCTTCATGAATCCCAAAGGCATCGATCTGAGCGCTTTGTACAGCGACGATGGATACCTGACTTTCCAGGCGATTCCGGTCGAAATCCGGGCGGAGAACGACAGCATCGACCTGGAAGTTCGATTGGTGGAGGGCAAGCAGTTCCGCATTGGCAGGGTAGACGTTCGCGGCAACACAAAGACGAGTGACCACGTGATTCGCCGTGAAATCCGCACCATGCCAGGTGATTTGTTCAGCCGCACAGATGTCATTCGAACCCAGAGGGAATTGAGCCAACTCAATTACTTCAATCCGGAGGCCTTCGGCATTAATCCAGTCCAAAACCCTGAAAGTGGAACAGTGGACATCGAGTACGTGGTCGAGGAAAAGCCCACCGATCAAATCGAGCTCCAAGGAGGTTGGGGAGGGGGCCGCATCGTGGGTTCCCTGGGCGTGACCTTCAACAATTTTGCTGTAGGCAAGGCCTTCAAAAAGGGGGCATGGCGGCCTGTACCGATGGGTGATGGACAGCGTGTAAGCGTCCGGGCCCAATCGAACGGCTTGTTCTTCCAGAGCTACAATGTGAGTTTCACAGAGCCTTGGTTGGGCGGCAAAAAGCCCAATGCACTGACCGTAGCGGCTTGGCGTTCGATTCAGTCCAATGGCCAACCCAAGAATATAGAGGGAGACCCCAACCCATTGCGGCAAACCTTGATGATCACGGGGGTATCGGCTTCTATCGGTCAGCGCTGGAAGCAGCCAGACGACTGGTTCTCGGTCAACGCGGGCCTGAGCTACCAGCGGTTTGACTTTGATCAATACAACAGTGGCTTGTTCAGCTTCACAGACGGCCGTTCCAACAACATTGCGCTCAACCTGATTGTGAGCAGAAACTCTGTCAGCGACCCCATTTTCCCGGTGTGGGGATCTGAAGTCCGATTGAGCGTGAAGGCCACGCCGCCATACAGTTTGTTTCAACCCGGCAAGGACTGGAGCGGTTTGAGCGAGCAAGAGCGCTTCCGTTTTGTGGAGTACCACAAATGGAAGTTTGTAGCCAACTGGTATACGCCATTGACGACCGGCGGTGGTGAAAACCCCAAGTCGTTGGTGTTGCGCACCTATTTCGGCGGCGGCATGATCGGACAGTACAACCGTCAAATCGGCCTGTCTCCATTCGAGCGGTTCTACCTCGGTGGGGTGTTCCTGAGTGGGTATGTTTTGGACGGCAG
Source organism: uncultured Flavobacteriales bacterium (assembly GCA_905478795.1). Lineage (GTDB taxonomy): Bacteria > Bacteroidota > Bacteroidia > Flavobacteriales_D > Sanyastnellaceae > UBA8752. Next base: position 95,768 of record CAJQJX010000011.1, on the reverse strand, counting down.
GGAGATTATTTCGTTGCGCGGGTATGACAACCTCTCACTTACGGCTCCCGATCAAAACACAGGGGCGGGTGCCATCGTGAAGTATGGTGCGGAGTTGAGGTACCCCTTGTCCACCAACCCTTCTGCGACCATCTACACCATGGCGTTTTTGGAGGCGGGCAATACATGGGCTACTGGAGATGGATTCGATCCCTTTGATGTCTACCAATCCGGTGGTGTCGGTATGCGCATCTTCCTTCCGATGTTTGGACTGCTCGGTCTGGACTACGGTTGGCGCTTTGACGATGTCCCCACGGCACCCAGTATGGCGCGTGGACAATTCCACTTTTCCTTGGGCATGAACATCGGAGATTTGTGACCGTAAGTGCGAAACGCCCCTGAATGAACGTTGTGCCATCGAGCCGTCTTATTTTCACCCTTCCGAAAGCCATGCGTCTTCTTCGTCACCTGCTCCCTATCCTCCTGATCATCCCGTCATTCTCGGCTTTGTCCCAGAAATATGCGTACGTGGATACGGAGTACATTCTTTCTCACCTGCCCGAATACGCTGAGGCGCAAAAGGAACTCAACAGCCTTGCGTCTGATTGGCTGGGCGAAATCGAGGAGAAATATGAGGCCTCTAACCAGTTGGAGACCGCGTACCGCGCCGAGCGCGTTTTGCTGACTTCTGAGATGCGGCGTAAGCGTGAAGACGAGATCTCTTCCAAGCGGACGGAAGCCACAGACATGCAAAAGGCCAAGTTTGGCGTGGAAGGAGAGCTCTTCCAAAAGCGGCAGGAGTTGATCCAGCCCGTTCAAGAGCAGATTTTTCAAGTTCTGAAAGACCTTTCTAGCTCACGAGGCTACATGGTCATCTTCGACAAAGCCAAGGACTCGAACATGCTGTACACCAATCCCAAGTACGACATCTCGGACCGGGTCATTAAGGAGCTGGGCTACACGCCAGGTGAGACCATTGGTGGAGAGGAGGAAGGGGAAGCCGATGAAAAAGGCAAGAGCCTCCAGGACCGCATGAACGATACGCTCGATAAGGGCAAAGGCAAAATCGACGACCGCAAGCAACAAGTCGTAAACCGCATGGGAGGGGCCACGGGTGGCCGTCCCAAGCAGTAATTCTGTAACCATTCGCATTCACAACATCATGAAATACATCGTATCCCTTGGCCTGATGATGGCCGCATTCTTGTTTGCCACACCGGTTTCTGCTCAGGTGATGGAGGCCCGTTTTGGTCACATTGACACACAGTCCCTCTTGGAAGCCATGCCCGAGCGCACTTCCATTCAGACAGAGATTGAAACTGCAGCTGCACAGTTCGAGCAGGAGATTGTGCGCATGCAGGGAGAGTTGGAGTCCAAGATTGGTGAGTACCAGCAGAAGGCTGAAACTTGGCCTGCGGCCATCCGCGCTCAAAAGGAGCAGGAAATTACAGGTGACCAGCAAGGCTTGGAGCAGTTTTACGGGACTGTGCAGCAGGAATTGGCTTCTATGGAGGCCAGTCTGTTGGAGCCTATGATTGAGCGTGCCCGAGTGGCCATTGAGGCTGTCGGTGCAGAAGAGGGTTTCACCTACATTTTTGACACGTCTTCAGGTGCTACCGTGTACAACGGAGGTGAAGATGTACTCCCCCTCGTCAAGGCCAAGCTTGGCCTCTGACGCGCCCATTGGGATTTTTGATTCCGGCATTGGCGGCCTCACGGTAGCCCATGCCATTGCGCAAGCCATGCCGGCTGAGCGCATGCTGTATTTCGGAGATACGGCCCACATGCCATACGGTGACCGTTCGCCGGAGTTGGTGCGCACTTATTCGGTGCGCATTGCTGAATTCCTGGCGGCTGAAGGGTGCAAGGCCATTGTGATGGCGTGCAATTCGGCTTCTGCTACTGCGAAGGCGGCGGTGGAGGCTTGTGTAGACCACGACATACCTGTGATCGACGTGGTGGCGCCGGTGGTTCAACAATTGGGCCGCGAAGGTGCGCAACGCGTGGGTGTCATCGGCACGAGGGCAACCATCGGAAGCGGCATCTATGGGAAGTCCTTGCGAGAGGTCCAACACGACAGAGGGATACCCGATGGCCATGTCGAGGAATGGCCTACGCCTTTGCTTGCTCCGCTCATCGAAGAAGGATGGCAATCGCATGAACTGATGCTTCCGGTCATTCAGGGATACCTAGAGGCGGCCGGATGGTGCGCAGGGGATGAGCGCCGCATCGACGCCCTTGTTTTGGGCTGTACCCATTACCCTTTGGCGGAGGAAGCGTTCAGCCGGGTGCTGGGGCCGCAAGTCAGGCTCATTGATGGGCCTGCCATCGTAGCAAAAGCAGTGGCGCATGCCTTGACGGTACGGGGACGGTTGGCATCTGCTGATGGCCCTTCAGTACAGCACCAGTTTATGGTGAGCGACCTCACAGAAAACTTTGTCCAATCGGCTCAACGGTTCTTTGGTAAGGAGGTCCACTTGGTGCCAGGCGGCCCTTGGTTTCAGCACTGATTCCGGTGCTTTAAGCTTCGTCTGCGAACCAGCCGGCGTATTCCTTGTAACGTGAGGCCGTAGCCGCAAGGTGGTGCGCAAGTTCATCGCCAACCTGCTTGATCTTTTTCGCGGGGATTCCAGCCCAGAGCTCTCCCGCCCCGATTTGGGTGCCCTCAAGCACCACGGCACCAGCGGCGACCACTGCTCCTGCCCCCACTACGGCGCGGTCCATGACCACAGCCCCCATGCCTATGAGGGCACCATCGCACACCGTGCAACCATGGACGATGGCATTGTGGCCGATGCTGGCATTGTTGCCAATGTCCAAGCTGGTCTTTTCGAACGTCCCATGCAGCACCGCACCGTCTTGAACATTGACGGTATGGCCCAGTCGGATGGCACAAACGTCACCCCGCACAACCGCTCCAAACCAAATGCTGCAGTCCCTGCCAGTCGTCACATCGCCGACAACGGTGCAATTCGGCGCCAGCCATGTCCCCGCCCCAAAGTGGGGCGCTGTGCCGTTGACGGGCAGTATGACGGGTCGCTGTGCAGGAGGAGTAGGGTCGCTCATGCGCGAAAATTACACCACGGCCATTATGGGGAGAAGAGGTTGGCCGCGGTTGTCGTTCCTTGTTGGTCCAGCCATTCTTCTGTGTCACTGCCAGCGCGCCGAAGTGCAATGGCCTGCGCGACGTCGAGGGGCGACACCTGCTCGCGGCGGTCAAGATCGGCTATTGTTCGCGCCATCCGCAATAGCCGGGTATAGGCGCGGGCGCTAAATCCAAAGTGGTCCATGCACCGCCTTAAGAGCTTGGACCCATCGCGGTCCAGCGCGGCGATTCCATGCAAGACTTCGCCGTCTAGAGCGTGGTTGGTTTTGCCCCCCGGATTGCGGTTCCGTTGAATGTCGTGCGCGGCCCCCACGCGCTGTTGCCAGTCTGAAGCACGCTTGAGCCGTTGGCGCCTGTTCTCCCTGCCCAAGGCACCGGGCTCAGGCATGAGAGCGGAAGCCGGAACAGCATCCACCTGCAAATGGATGTCGATGCGGTCCATTAGCGGCCCACTCACCTTACGCACGTATTGCTGGCGTGCGTGCCGGCTGCACCGGCATTGCTTGCGCAGTTTGGGGTTGTTGGAATACATGCCGCAGGGGCAAGGGTTCATGGCGGCCACCAGTTGAAAAGCAGCGGGAAACACCACGGTAGAGCGCGCCCTGCTGATGGTCATCTCCGCGGTCTCCATCGGTTGCCGCAGGACTTCCAAGACGTGACGGGGCATTTCGGGAAGCTCATCGAGAAACAAGACCCCCGCATGTGCAAGGCTGATTTCGCCTGGCCGGGGGTCCGAACCTCCGCCCACCAGCGCAACGTCGGAGATGGTATGGTGAGGGCTTCGGAAGGGACGCTGCAATACGAGGCCCTTTGCTTGACCAGAGCGGTCGGACACAGAATGGATGCGGTTGACCTCAATGGCCTCTTCGGCAGAAAGCGGCGGCAGCAGTCCGACCATGGCCCGGGCGAGCAGGGATTTCCCTGAGCCTGGCGGCCCCGTCATACACACGTTGTGACCACCTCCGGCAGCAACGGCCATGGCCGCAATGGCCTGCTCTTGCCCTTTGATGTCGGCCAATGGTTGCAAGGAACGGGCCTTTTGCGCTTCGAGCATGGTCGGCAGTTGACAGAGAAGGGGTTGCAGCGGACGGCTGCCGGAGATGTGGTCCACAACATCCCTCAGGTGATCGGCCGCCAATGTGGACACGCCCGGCAGCAAGGCAGCTTCGGCTGCTGAGGCGCGAGGTAGGATGAGGTGTTGCAGCTGAGGCAGACCAGCTGCCAAGGCCAATCCTCCGCGAATGGGCCGCAGGCTGCCGTCGAGCGCAAGCTCCCCCATCATCAAGGTCTCTTCAAAAGCCCCGGTCTCAATTTGACCCGATGCCGCCAGAATTCCCATGGCGAGTGGCAGGTCATAGGCGGCGCCTTCTTTGCGCAGTCCAGCGGGGGCGAGGTTGATGGTGATCCCTTTACCGGGCCACCGGAACCCCAAGTGTTCAATGGCGCTTTTGATGCGCTGCTGGCTTTCCCGAACCGCACTGTCGGGCAAGCCGACCATTAAAAAGTGAATGCCCCTGTCCACGCGCACTTCCACAGTAACAGGCACCGCGTCGACCCCGCGCAGGGCGGCCGCATGCAAACGAACCAACATAAAAAAAGCAGAAGCTTAAGCGCAGTGCGCCTCGATGTGGTCAATCAAGGCGTGGATACACTTGATGTGCACCTCTTGGATGCGGTCCGCATGGCCATTCCACGGCACCCGGATTTCAGCATGGCACAACCCAGCGAGCGCCCCACCGTTTTTTCCGGTGAGTCCCACAACGGACATGCCTTTCTGACGCGCTGATTCAGCGGCTTTCACCACATTGGGAGAGTTTCCTGAAGTAGAGATGGCGAGCAGTACATCGCCGCTCTGCCCCATGGCCTCCACATAGCGTGAAAAGACAGCATCAAAACCGTAGTCGTTTCCCACACAGGTCAGGTGAGAAGGGTCAGAAATGGAGACGGCGGGCAGTGCCTTGCGGTCGCCTCTGTAGCGCCCTGTGAGCTCTTCTGCGAAGTGCATGGCATCACACATAGAACCGCCATTTCCGCAAGAGATGATCTTGCCTCCCCCCGAGATGGCCTCGGCCATGAGGATTCCGGCTTGCTCTAGGGCATCCAAATGCGCACCATCCGCCAAGAAGTCGTGAAGGACTTGCTGGGCTTCTTCAAAGTGCTGCCGAATGTGCTGGGCTCTTTCCATAGGGGCAAGGTGCAGATGGCAATCTAACCCCCGACCTGCGTTGTGTTGCCGCAGCCGTTGGCTTTATCGCCGTCGTTGTGGAGGTTATTGGCCGGCTTTGAATCGGTCCATGTTCTCCTTGAGAAAGGCGATGAACTTGTCTGGATCTGGATCATACCCGACACCGCTGCCCAACGCTTCACCATTGTGATCAATCATCACATAAAAAGGCTGGGCATTGGTGCCAAACCTGGAGGCCTGCAGGTAGGTCCATTTATTGCCCACGGTTCGGACACGGAAGTCTTTGCCACCGAATTGCTCCACGCGCTGCTCAGCTTCTGGCAGGGCCTTGCGCTCGTCGACGTAGAGGGACACCAGCACCGCTTCTTCGGTGAGGTATTTCACCACTTCGGAATTCGGCCACACCTGCTCCTCCATTTTCCGGCAATTGACACAAGCCCAACCGGTGAAGTCAAGGATCATGGGTTTGCCTTCGGCCTTGGCTGCAGCCAGCCCTTCGTCATAATCGCGGAACCGCGCTTCTACATGGCCTGAGGATGCCTGTCCTCCTGCACCATGTCCACCCGTTCCAACGCTCCCTGAAGCTTCGGAATAGAACATGGGAGGGGGAAAGCCTGAAATCAGATTAAGGGGTGCACCCCACATGCCGGGCATCATATAGATGGCCAGAACAAGGAATACCGTGCCCAGGCTCCAACGTCCTACGCTCATCCGCTCCAACTTGCTGTCATGCGGGAAGCGCAACCCTCCGTAGAGGTAGATGGCAATGCACAGGGCCACCGCAATCCAAATGGCGATGAAAAGCTCTCGCTTGAGCAAACCGAGTTGCAACACGAGGTCCGCATTGGAGAGGAACTTAAAGGCAAATCCGATTTCCAATAAGCCCAAAACCACCTTCACACTCGTCAACCATCCTCCACTTTGAGGCAATGAATTCAGCCAACCGGGGAAGGCGCTGAACAGCGTGAACGGGATGGCGAGGGCAAGGGAGAAGCCAAACATGACGGCCACGGGGCCACCAAAGTCGCCTGTCGCAGCGCCAGCCAAAGCGCTGCCTACCAATGGGCCGGTGCAGCTAAAGCTCACAATGGCCAGAGTGGCTGCCATAAAGAAGATGCCAATCAGCCCTCCTCGATCGGCCTGTGCATCGACTTTGTTGGCCCAGCTCGACGGGAGTTGAATCTCAAAAGCGCCGAGGAAGCTGACGCCAAAGACCACCAGCAGCACAAATAATCCGATGTTGAAATAAGGGTCGGTCGAAATCAGGTTGAGGACATCGACACCAAATACTGCGGTGAGGAGCAGTCCCAATCCGGTATAGATAAAGATGATGCTGGCCCCGTAAATCAAGGCGTTCCGGATTCCCGCAGCCCGGGTCTTCGATTGCTTGGTGAAAAAGCTCACCGTCATTGGAATCAGGGGGAACACACAAGGGGTAAACAGCGCGGCAAAGCCGAGCCCCATACCCAAGAGGAACAGGACCAAAAGGCCGTCATCGCTCCTTTCGTCGCTCGTGTCTGCACCCCGCGCGTCATCTGGACAAAGCGCCGGAAGCGCAGCAGTAAGGGCATCGGAAGTGATGAGCTGAAATTCGACGTCCGGCGGAAAGATGCACTTTGAATCGTCGCAGGCCATATAGGTCAGCATCCCGTCGATTTGGCGGGGAGCATCGCCCTCCCAACTGACTTCCAGGGCCCAACTCACCGTGCCTTCGAAGGACTTCACGTCTTTGTCGAAGTTGGGGTCGTAGTGGACCTCGGGGGTACATTCTTGCAAGGCGCCGGCATTCAGTCCCTCCGTAGAAAGGGTGAAGGAAGTGGGAATGGGGCCGTCGAGTGGATCGTTGTCGTTGCTGTAGACATGCCATTCGGGTTCGACTACAGCCGTGGCCACGATGGTGGCGGACTGATCGCCGGTGGCATACAGCGCGATGTCCCATTGCACCGGGTCGTAAATACCCATGGGGGCTTCTTCGGCCTCACCATCGTCAAAAGCGCCATGATCACCGCTGCAATAGTCTGGCTTGGCGGATTCGGGCTTGAGATCAGATAAAGCAATGGCAAAGTCTACATCCTCAGGCGGCAGGCACTTACTCTCATCGCACACCATAAAGGTCAAATACCCCTTGATGGTTTCTGGAATGGCCCCTGGAAAGGACACCGTGTGAACCCAATGGGTCTGCCCCTCAAAAAAGAGCAGGTCCATCATAAAGTTCGGGTCGTACTCCAAGTGGGGTTCGCACTCCGCCGCAGCAGTGTCTGCCGTCTGGACGCCCTCGGTTTCTATGGTGAAAGAGGTGGGAATGGGCCCATCAAAAGGGTTCAGAAATTGGCTGTAGACGTGCCATCCGGATTCGATTTCGGCATGGAAGTCGAGGTCGATGGTACCATCACCATTGTCGTAGGCGGCGAAGTCCCACACCACGGGGTCGTGGATCTGGGCATCGACGTTTGGGCTGCCTGAGGCCATCGAAATGGCGAGGACAAACCATGGGAGGAGGTGCTTGAGGGGCTTCACAGACACGTTGATTTGCAGGCGTGAAAGATAATGCCGGTAGGCCCTGCAGTGTGAATGCCTTGGGCCAATGGTTGCGAAACGGTCCGGCTCGAGGTCTAATCAGAGGGCGATTTCCTGTCCTGGCGCCAGTCCAAAGCGCTTTCGGATCAGCGCCATGACGGCATATACAATGGGGGTGTCCAGGGCTGCAATCAGCACTTTAAAGCCGAATCCATTGATCAATAAGGCCCCAAAAAGGCCCCATTCGATCTCCCCCACGAGGCACAACAACACAAGCACCACAACGGTGTCTGCGAACTGGGAAGGGATGGTCGAAAAGTTGTTGCGCAGCCACAGCTGGCGGCCACCTGTGCGGTGTTTCCAAAAATGGAAAATGCGGACATCCAAGAATTGGGCGATCAGGTAGGCGGCCATGGAAGCCCCAACCGCCAAAACGGTTTGGCCAAAAACATGGTCGTATTCTCCGTTGCTGACCGGCGACCAGTCCGTGGAGGGTGCTATGCCGGCCAAGGTGATGATTCCAAGGGTAAAAACGGAGGCTACAAGGCCTCCTTTGACCACATCATCGGCACGCTTTTTCCCAAAGATTTCCGAGATGAGGTCGGTGACAAGAAAGGTCAAAGGGTAGGGCAACAAGCCCACGCTGGCTTCAAACGTGTACCCGATCCCAGGCATGGTCCAAAAGAAGAATTTGCGGAAGATGAGGTTGCATGTCACCAAACTCGCGACAAACAAGGCGGCCAATGCCAAGTACAGTCCCAACGCCCATTCACGGTCCCTTTCGGTCGCCGGCTTGAGTGGGGGGGCAAGTTCTGGATTCATGGGGTTCAGATAGGCGGGACAAATCTATTGCAGAGGCTTCCAGTGCAGGCGCAATACCCGCATGTTCTGCGTTGAATCGGAGGGTTTTGGCAGGGCCGCTCGCTGATCAATCCGATGTCCGACCAACCAAATTAGATGGCCCGAATCGTCCTGAAGCACCCATTGTCGATGGCGCTCGGAAGCGGGGACTTTGCGCTGGGTGAGGATGTCCGAAACGCTTTGGCTTCCGCTCATGCCCAGTGGAATCATACGGTCGCCCTCGGCCCAAGGGCGCAACGTCAAAGGCCAACGGACCGCATCCACCGCCAAATCAGCGGTGTCGTCCCCAGCATCTGGCTTGAACCCATCGGCAGGCGATGCTATCCGCCATGTCAACAAGCCTGCTGGCGTTGAGACCGTCCCCGATTGCACACCACGCGGTTCCGGAGACCAAGTGCGGGGAGACTGATCGGGGACCACTTCAATAGGATGGGCCACAAGCGCCGCGCGTTCTCTGACGATGCAATGTGAATCCGAGCATCGTTTCTTTCCCACTTCGGTGTCGGGGCGTGCCAAATCAACGAGCGCACTGGCCTGTGACGTTGCAAAGCCAAATGATTGGCTCCAGATGCCCGCCAAATGCGTGGGGGAGGGGGCCTGCTGGAGCATGGAAATCGGCAGTGAATGCGTGTCTTCTCCTAAGCTGGCGTGCAGGCCTTCTGAGTGCGCGCGCCACTCCGAGGCGAGGCTTCCCATGCGCTCCAGTCCCGACTCCCAGCCTGGGCGGATGTTGTCCAGCAAGGGAATGAGCTCGTGCCGGATTCTGTTGCGCAAGAAGTCTGGTTCTAGGTTGGTGGGATCTTCGCGCCAGGCACTCCCCGATGCTTCTAAAGCGTCGCGCAGCATAGATTTTGGCAGCTCCAAAAAGGGCCGGCCCAGTGAAAACCCCCAATCGTCGTTCCAAGCGCGCATGGCCGATAAAGCTTCTGGTCGGCTTCCGCGCAAAAGATGGAGCAGCCTGGTCTCGCGCTGGTCATCGGCGTGGTGCGCGGTGAGGACAACACCACCTTGGCCCACTGTTTGGGCCATCCACGCATACCGCGCTGAACGGGCTGCTGCCTCCAATCCTTGGGTACGCCGCATCTCGGACGTGCTCAATCCTGAGAGGGTGTGGTGTTCAAAAGGAAGGGCCAGCCGCGCTGCAGCCGCTTCTACAAAGTCTTTGATTTTGGCCGAGTCGGCGTGAAGGCCGTGGTCCACATGAAGCACCCCAAAGTGGCCTTGCATGGTGCTTGCGGCCTCCATCAATGCCATCGAGTCCAGCCCCCCGGAGACGGCAAGCCACACCCTTTGGTCTTGGGGGACCCGGCGGACGGACAGTGCAGCGTGCAGGGCAATGCGCAGGGGCTCGAAGCGGTCAGCCATGGCGGTGATTTTGGCTTTCGGGTTGGGCCACAGGCTCAATCGCGCCGAGGACGTCCAAAATGGCTTGTGCTTTGAGCCGGGTCTCCTCCCATTCGGCAAGGGGCGCTGCCAATGCGGTGATGGCTCCGCCAACATGGGCGCTCCATCGGCCAGATGCGGGATCGGCCACGGCGGTTCGGATCACCACATTGAGGTGGAAGTCTCCCACATCGCCCTTCCCGTTGGGCTCGGCCCAACCCAGCGTTCCAGAGTACAGTCCGCGCATGACAGGCTCGGTTTCGGCGGTAATTTCCATGGCCCTCAATTTGGGCGCGCCCGTCATGCTGCCCATGGGGAAAGTGGCCCGCAGGATATCGGAAAACCCGGCATCTGGCCGAACCGAGCATGACACCGTGGAGACCATCTGGTGCACGTTGCGAAAGCTGTGGATGCCACAGAGTTCATCCACTTCCACGGTTCCAGGTGCCGCCACACGGCTCAAGTCGTTGCGAACCAAGTCCGTGATCATTACGTTCTCGGCGCGCTCCTTGGTGTCGGTGCGCAACCGTTCCGCGGCCGCCGCATCGGCTTCGGGGTCAGTATGGCGCGGAGCAGTACCCTTGATGGGCCTGGAAACAAGGCGGTCACCTTGGCGTTCTAGAAAGCACTCGGGACTGGCACTCAAAATGTGTGCCGACCCAAAGGGGATGTGCGCCGAGTAGGGGGCAAGCGTGCGTGCGATCAATGCGCCAAAAGCGGCGTCAGCAGAAAAGTCTACGGGAAGGGTGCCGCGCAACTCGCGGCACAGGTTCAGTTCATAGATGTCTCCCCGAAGGATGTGGGCGTGCACCTTGGAAAAAGCCTGGTGATAGGCTTCCGCACCAAGGCTGCTGTCGACGGTTTGCGCCGGGCCTTGGTGATGTCCTGCAAAGGAGGCGGGCTGTCGAACAGCCGCTTCCATGGCCGCCGCCAAGCTGGCGTCCTCTGGCCGTGTCAACCATTCTAAAACCGCCGCAGCACCAGTGCCCGTAAAGGCCAGTGCTCCTGCTGCTTCGATCCAATGCACCAAGGGCAATGCCACATGGACCCGTCCTTGAGCAGGCAAGTCCAACAGGGGGTCTGCCCTCAGCTGGTCGTACCCCAACCAACCAAAACAGCGCCCGGTTCCTGAGCCAACAAAAGCGGCGATCTGTTCAAAGGCATCGGCTTCCGGACCGTCCAGCGTCAGACTCCGCTTGACTCCGACCGCCAAATAACCGTTGACTGCACCGGGGTTCCGGGATGCATCCACGAGCAACCAAGGGGCGTGGGCCTGCAACCCCGAGAGGTCAGGCAAGGCCCATTCAGAATGCGTGACAGTGGGGTTCACCCCTCAAAGATGGCGCTGGATCAAATGGGTCACAGCATCGGCCCAATCGTCGCCGGCATTTAAGCTGGGAACAAGGTCAAGTTGCTCGCCGCCATGCTCCTCAAAAATCTCCACGTACTCCTCGCCGATTTCGACCGTCGTTTCGAGGCAGTCGGCGACAAACGCAGGCGAGAACACCAGCATTTTTTTGACCCCGTCTTTGGCACGCTCTGCAATGACCTTATCGCTGAAAGGCGTGAGCCATTTTTTATCCAGACGGCTCTGAAACGCCACGCTGTAACGGTCTTCGGGGATGCCCAAGCGTTCAGTCAGTGCCCGCGTTGTGGCGTAACAGGTGGCCTTGTAGCAATATTTATTCTCCTCGTTGATTTCCGATTCGCAGCTGTGGTTGGCGCAACGGCGGTCCTCGTAAACCTTGTCTACCTGGCGGGTGGGGACCCCGTGATAGCTGAACAAAATGTGGTCGTAGGACCCGAGGTCAAATTGCCGTCCCCGCTCCGCAAAGCAGGAGAGGTAGCCTTCGTCTTCCCAATATTGGCTGATCAACCTCACTTCGGGGATCACATACCACTTGGAAATCAAGCGCATGGCCTCCTGGTGGGTGCTGCCCGTTGTGGCCGATGCGTACTGAGCATACAGCGGCAAAACCACAATGCGGTCATAGCCTTGCTGGCGCATCTCCTCCAGAACCTTAGGCATGCTGGGCTGCTGGTAGCGCATGGCAAAGTGCACGTGCAGTTCTCCAAGTTCGGGGTGCGCCTCGGCCAAAGCCGTGCAGCGCTCTGACACCTTTCGGGTGAGCTCTTGGCCATGAAGAAGCAAGGGAGACCCATCCTCAGTCCAGACTTTTTTGTACTCCTTGGAACTGCTAAACCTGCGCGTGGGCGAGATGATGCCCCGAACGAGAATCTGCCGCGGAAGCCAGGGAATGTCAATGACGCGACCATCCGTTAAGAATTCGGTGAGGTAGCGGCCAACGGCACCTGGACGCGGGTTGTCCGGTGTGCCGAGGTTGATGAGGAGGATGCCAGTTTTCATAGGTCGGTGCGCAACGGAATGGTTACAATCCTGCGCCCGCATGGTTCGCCATGGGGGCTCAGATGTGCAGGGCGCGGTCCCCGGTAGCGGCCAGGGCGGCTTCCTTGATGGCTTCAGTAAACGTAGGATGGGCGTGGCTCATGCGGGCGATGTCCTCGGCAGAGGCCCGGAATTCCATGGCCACGACGGCTTCAGCGATCATATCGGCAGCCCGGGGACCACAGATGTGGACGCCCAAAATCTCGTCGGTTTCTTGATCGGCCAGCACCTTCACCACCCCATCGGTATCCATGGAGGCGCGGGCACGGCCAGAGGCTTTGAATGGGAAGCTGCCCGATTTATAGGCGACCCCTTCGGCCTTCAGCTGCTCCTCTGTGCGGCCTACAGCGGCCACCTCGGGCCAAGTGTATACCACACCAGGAATCAGGTTGTGGTCAATGTGTGGCTTTTGGCCGGCCATGTGTTCCACCGCGTAGATGCCTTCTTCTTCCGCTTTGTGGGCAAGCATGGCGCCTTTGACCACGTCGCCGATGGCGTATATGTGGGATTGCGCCGTCCTGAGGTTGCCATCGACCTCAACGCGACCGCGGTCGTCTACAGCGATGCCCACTTTGTCTAGCCCGAGCCCATTCGTGTATGGTTTGCGGCCAACGGCTACCAGACAGTAGTCCACATCCCAAGTGACCTCCTTGCCTTTTTTGTCGTCCGCCTTCACAGTGGCTTTGTCGCCAGCATTGACGACTTCTTTGACGCCGTGAGACAAGTGGAACTTCACTCCGATTTTTTTCATCGAACGCTGCAGTTCCTTGCCCATTGTGCGGTCCATGGTGGGGATGATGGCGTCTTGGTATTCGATGACGTGCACTTCCGTGCCGAGGCGGGCGTAAACCGACCCCAGTTCCAGGCCAATGACGCCACCTCCGATGATGGCCATCGACTTGGGCAGGGCGGGCAATTCAAGGGCCTCAGTCGACGTAATGATGCGCTCCCCGTCCAATGTGATGAAGGGCAGGCTGGCCGGCTCTGACCCCGTAGCGATCAAAATGCGGTCTGCAGCAACACGGCTGGGTTCTCCCTCTGAAGGAGTGACCTCGACGGTGTGGGCATCCACCATGGCGCCCATTCCGTGCAATACAGTCACGCCATTTTTGTCCATAAGGAAGTCCACGCCCGCTACGGTTTGGTCCACGACCTCTTGCTTCCGCGCAATCATGCGCGGAAAATCAATGTCCAGCCCACCGACTTTAATGCCGTGGGCCTCAAATTCCTTGTTGGCTTTGAGGTAATGCTCCGAGCTGTCGAGCAAAGCTTTGGAGGGAATGCACCCCACATTGAGGCAGGTTCCGCCAAGGGTTCCGCGCTTTTCGATGAGGGCGGTTTTGAATCCGAGCTGTGCGGCGCGAATGGCGGCCACATATCCGCCGGGTCCGGCGCCAATGACCACGAGGTCGTACTTGTCCATGGTTGCGAACGATTGTGGGTACGAAGGTAATCCCGCACTTGCACGAGAACTACTATAGTTCGCGTCTCTTGTCTTTCCTTTGCCACCGCCTATGTGGTCCCGACTCGCTACGTTCATCCTGAGGGGACGCCTGCCCATTCTGCTAATCATTTTAGCGATTACGGCAGGTATGGCCTCGCGCATCGATGAATTGGGCATTCGCTACAAATTCGGCGGCCTCCTTCCACAGGACGATCCGGTGCTGGTGGATTACGAATCTTTTTTGGATGAGTTTGGCGAGGAGGGCAATGTGGTGGCCTTGGGGATTCAAGATGCCCGCTTGGACTCATTGGAGGTGTTCCAAATGTGGTGGGACCTCGACGAAGCGCTGCGCCAGGTGCAGGTTCCTGTGGACAGTGTCAAATCCGATGGGACCCCTTGGAAGGTCAGTGTGGTCGACAGTGTTTTTGGATTCCGAACTGCGGTAGCGCTTGTGCGGGTCGACGACCCAAAATCTTTCGTGATGGAGCCCGTGATAGGACGGCGCCCGGAAACCCAAGCCGAACTGGACAGCGTGATGGGGGTGTTGCGCAATATGCCTTTTTACGAAGGGTTCTTGCACACAGAAGTCGGGGCGACCATCCAAATGGTGTACGTCAATGCACCGCTCTTTAACTCTGAAAACCGAGGCCGTTCTGTGGAACTTTTGGTGGAAGAGGTGGAGCGGTTCGAGCAATCTACAGGCGTGGACGTCCACATTTCCGGACTCCCCTACATCCGCACAGAAGTCACCACGAAAATCAAAAATGAGCTGGGGCTCTTTATTGGCTTGGCTGCCCTGGTGACGGCCCTTCTGCTCTTGCTGTTTTTCCGGAACATCGTGGTGATGGCGGTATGTATGATGGTGGTGGGAACCGGTGTTGTGTGGTCGCTCGGAAGCATTGTCCTGTTTGACTACAAGCTGACCGCCTTGATGGGGTTGATCCCTCCTCTCATGATTGTGATTGGTGTGCCCAATTGCATCTACCTCTTGAACAAGTACCACGCCGAGTTCAAAAGGCACGGAAACAAGGGGCTTGCGCTAACGCGGATGGTCAAAAAGGTGGGCAATGCGACCTTCATGACCAACGCCACTACGGCCCTTGGTTTTGCGGCTTTTATGTTCACCACGAGTGATGTTTTGCAGCAGTTTGGCGTCATCGCGTCGTTGAACATCCTCTCGATGTTCTTTATCTCGCTGCTCATCATTCCTGCGGTGTTCAGTTGGCTGCCTCCGCCTCGCCGACGCCATGTGCGTCACTTGGACCGCCGTTGGGTGTTCTTGGTGGTTCACAGACTTGAGCGCGCGGTCAGTCACCACCGCAAATGGGTCTATGTCGTGACGGCTTGCGTCTTGATTTTGGGAGGCATCGGCATTTCCAAGATGAAGGTGACGGGCAATATCGCGGGCGATTTGCCACAGGAAGACGCGATTTTGGCTGACCTGAATTGGTTCGAAGACCGCTTTGGCGGTGTGATGCCCTTCGAGGTCGTCATCCAGTCGGACAAGCCGGGAAAGGTCACACAACTGGCCTTCCTTAAAAAGGTAGAGCAGCTCCAAAAGGTGCTCGCTGAAGAGCCACAGCTCTCGCGTTCGGTTTCGCTTGTGGACGGCCTCAAGTTGGCCAAACAAGGGTTTTTCCAAGGCAACCCTGCCCGTTACAGCCTGCCTTCGCGTCGGGAGCAAAGCTTTATGGGCCCCTACCTATCGGGAACCTCCGGAGGAGGATTGGAAGGCGACGGCAAGTTTGTAGACAGCGCGCGCACCACCATCCGGGTTTCGGCCCAAGTGGCCGACATCGGCACGCAAGAGATGAACGCCCTCACGGACAGGCTGCAGCTGCGGATTGACAGCATTTTTCCGCCGGAGGAGCACCGCGTTTTCATGACAGGCACCAGCGTCGTCTTTGTAGAAGGGACCACCTACCTCGTCAAAAACCTGCTCGTCTCCCTCATGTTGGCTGTGCTGGTCATTGCCACTGTTATGTCCATTCTATTCCGCAGTGCACGAATGGTGGCCATCAGCCTCTTGCCCAACTTGGTTCCACTCATTTTTACAGCGGCTGTCATGGGTTATTTCGGCATCGCACTCAAGCCCAGTACCCTGTTGGTGTTCAGCATTGCATTTGGCATCTCGGTGGACGACACCATTCACCTGCTGGCCAAATACAGGCAAGAGCTTGATTTGCACGGCTGGAACATGCGCGAAGCCGTGTTGCTCGCCGTGCGCGAGACAGGGGTTTCCATGATGTACACGAGCATCGTCCTGTTCTTCGGGTTCCTGATGTTCTTCGCTTCTGACTTTGAAGGCACCAGAGCCCTGGGCATTTTGGTGTCCACCACTTTGTTGGTCGCCATGTTGACCAACCTCGTGCTGTTGCCGTCCATGTTGCTTGGATTCGAGCGCTACATCACAGCCAAGACCTTCAAAGAACCCTTGCTCGAGATCATCGACGAAGAGGACGACGTCGACCTCGCTGAGCTCGAGGTCATGGAGGGACAACGTGGGTTGGGTCATTGACGAAAGTCACTGGGCCTCATGACGGCCATCAGGTGAGGGGTTGAACCCGCAGGGCAAATTGTCCTCATTGTTCAAACCCCGCACGCCATGAATGCCCTGCCTCAACACACCCACGTCGCTTTTCTTCTCGGTGAAGCTGAATCCCACCGAGCCTTACATCACCCCTACCTGACGGCCTTAAAGGACGGCACCTTGCCCGATCCCGCTGGGGCCCTGAAGCGCTTTGCCTCGGAGTATGCGGTCTATGCGAAGTCCTTTCAGAACTATCTGCTGATTGCCATGAGCAAGCTGGAGGATCAGCAACACCGCTCCATTTTGCTCGAAAACCTGTGCGAAGAGAGCGGTATGATCGAAGAAGAGGAGCTCGCCGAAATCGCCGAATTGGGTATCAAGCCTGAATGGGTGCAGGGGGTTCCCCACCCAGAGTTGTATGCCCGCTTCCGCGAAGCCATTGGCGCTTTCGACACGCCCGAGACAGGCAGCATTGCCCGGACCTGGAAAGAACTCTTCATCGCACACTTGACGCAAGCCAATGCCGCTGAGGCGCTCGGCGCCCTGGGTTTGGGAACTGAGAGCATCGTGAAGTTCTTCTACCGTCCGCTCATTGAAGCCATCCGCAATCACACAGATGTGTCCAGAAAGGACGCGGTCTTTTTCGAGTTGCATGCTGAGCTGGATGATGAGCATGGGGAGCTGATGCTGAAGGTTGCCGAAGACCTCATTGCCGGGAACTCCGACAATTATGAGGCCATGAAGCAGGGCATGCGCAAAGCCCTTGGGCTGCGTTCGCTTTTCTGCGACCAGATGCTTGAAATGGAAATGAACCGTTAAGCGATCGAGCCATGGAAGCCAAGAAAATTTATGATGGCCATGCGGACCTCTGGGTTCGGCAAGAGCCCATCCTGCTGTCCGATTATTCGGCGCGTCCCCGCGTGCTCGAACTCTGTGGCGATGTCCAAGGAATGGACATCCTCGATCTGGGATGCGGTGAAGGCTACGTTGGCCGCCAACTTGCCGAACGAGGAGCCGCCTCCGTATCGGGTTACGATGTGTCGAGCGGCATGATCGCCGCGGCCAAAAAGGTGGGGTCTGCCCAAGGGCTTGACCACCTCACCTATGCCGTTTCGGATTTGCGCCAAGGGGAATTTGGAGACCCCGAGCACCCTGTAGATATGGTCATCGCAGTGTTCTTGTTCAATTACATGGACCAGGCCGCCATGGGGCGCATCCTGCAGCGTGTGCGGGCCGTACTCAAGCCCGGAGGTCGGTTCATTTTCACGGTTCCGCACCCTCTGCTTCCGTGGATCAAACCTGCCGAGAGGCCGTTTTACATGCGGCCGGAAGGAGGGTACCTGTCTTCGGTCGATGTGCCTTTTCCTGGCCGCATTTGGAGGCGGGACGGCGAGTCAGTGGAGGTGCAGGCCGTACACAAAACATTCACCACCTATTTCCAGGCGCTCAATACGGCCGGTTTCCAAAAGATGCCGCTCGTCGAGGAGCTCCATATCACCGCCGAGCACGTGGCCCTCGACCCGGACTTCTTCCGTCCGTTGGTGGATCTGCCCTTGCATGTGGCCTTTTCAATTCAGTCATGACAAACGCACTCCCCCTCCACCTTTTGACACCGCCTCAGGTCGTCCGCCTGCCGGTTCCCCATGCGCTCCGGCGCGCCTTGCCGCTCAGCCACGAGGCGGAATCGGCCCTGTCCGCGTTGCTGGCAGGCGGCCCCGTTCCGCACTTCGATGTGACACGGATCTCAGAGGTGTTGTCCGAGGCATCAGGCCATGTCGTCCTGAGGGCGCCAGCCTGTTGGACAGACGCCCAACTGCGGTGGGTGTATGTGGTCATCTTGCGTCAATTGGGCTCGCTCAATGACCGCTACGGCCAGCTGTTTGACGTCATTGATCGCGGACTGGACCACACGACTTCCAACGCCCCGATTTCCAAGACGAAGGCGGCCACAGGCATGCACACGGACAGCAGCGATGCGCGCTACAACCCAGACCTCGTGGCTTTGTTGTGTGTGCAACCCGGGTCGCTCGGAGGCCAATCGCTGTTGGCCAATGCAGCGGACCTGCTCGCCCGGTTGCGGCGAACCCATCCCGAGCTTGAGCCCATCGCACGGCAGGCTTTTCCCCGCGATGTCGTCACGCCAGGACTGCATGACCACCGGACTGCCATCGCAGCCAATACCATCCCTGTCTTCGCCGAGGATGAGCACGGCCTGGTCTTCCGCTACATGCGTTTTTGGACAGAGCGCGCCATGGCGAAGCTGGGCTTGGATGTTCCTGCGGAATTGACCCAGTTGTTCGATTTCATCGACGCTGACATGGCGGAACATGCCCTGCGGTTCAACCTCCAAAGGGGCGACATGCTCATCGCCCACAACCGCACCATGGTGCACGGTCGGGAGGCCTTCGAAGACCTTCCTGGTGCTGCCCGGCGCTGCCTGGTGCGCGCTTGGGTGGATGGTTTCCACGATTCCCGCGCGCAATCCTTGTCTTTGCGGGCCTGAAGCCGGAACTTTATGGCATGAAAGGCATCATACTCGCCGGTGGAAGCGGCACCCGTCTGTATCCCATCACCAAGGCGATCAGCAAGCAGTTGATGCCGATCTATGACAAGCCGATGATCTACTACCCCTTGTCCACGCTGATGATCAGCGGGATACGGGACATTCTGATCATCTCTACTCCCCACGACCTTCCCGGGTTCCAGCGCCTGCTGGGCGACGGCAGCCAGTGGGGCTGCTCGTTTACCTACGCAGAGCAGAAAGTTCCCAATGGACTCGCCCAAGCGTTTGTGCTCGGTGAGGAATTCATTGGCGACGACAAGGTGGCGCTCGTTTTGGGTGACAACATTTTCTATGGCCGGGGTTTTGGCCGCATGCTGCGCGACAACACCAACATCGAAGGAGCCATGGTATACGCCTACCATGTCAGTGACCCCGAACGCTATGGCGTGGTGGAGTTTGATGATGAGGACCGCGTGGTGAGCCTTGAAGAAAAGCCCGATCAGCCCAAGTCCAGCTTCGCTGTTCCCGGGCTGTATTTCTACGATAACCGTGTGGTCGAGATTGCCAAGAACTTGGAGCCCAGTGCCCGGGGTGAATATGAGATCACCGACGTCAACAAAGCGTACTTGGAAATGGGCGAGCTTTTCGTGAGCAAGCTCGACCGGGGCACAGCTTGGCTGGACACGGGGACGTTTCATTCACTGACCCAAGCCGGACAATATGTGCAGGTCATCGAAGAGCGCCAAGGCCTCAAAATTGCCTGCCTCGAAGAAATCGCCTGGCGCATGGGCTTCATCGATACCGAACAGGCACGGAAGCTGGCCGATGAGCTTGTCAAAAGCGGTTATGGTCAATACATCCACGCGCAATTGGACCTCGGACTCTGATGCAAGAAAGCGCGACTTTTGATGCCAAAAAGGCCATGGAGGCGTACCGCACAGCCTTCGAAAATGGGTCCTCTGAATTTCTGACCCGCTACCCCGAAACCGAGCTGTACGCTCCAGTGCGCTATTTGATGGGATTGGGGGGCAAGCGTTTGCGTCCGGTCTTGGTGATGGCGGCTTGCGAGGCCGCTGGTGGGCGTCCAGAAGCGGCACTTCCTGCTGCGCTTGCCGTGGAGTTGTTTCACAACTTCACCTTGATGCACGACGACATCATGGACGATGCGCCGTTGCGCAGGGGAAAGCCTACCGTGCACGAAAAGTGGGACAACAATACCGCCATCCTCTCTGGCGATGCGTTGCATGTGATGGCCTGCGAGGCCCTGCTGGACGCACCGGACAAGGCCCTGCCAGATTTGTTGCGCACCTACCACCGCACGGCCCTTGAAGTCTGTGAGGGGCAGGAGCAAGACATGGCCTTCGAGTCCCGAAGTGACGTCAAGATTGAGGAGTACATGGAGATGATCCGCCTCAAGACCTCCGTGCTGCTGGCGGCTGCCTTGGACATGGGGGGCAAGTCTGGTGGCGCCGATGAACAAACCCGCGAGGCCTTGTATGAATTTGGCCTCCATGTGGGACTGGCCTTTCAGTTGCAAGACGATTACTTGGACGCCTTTGGCAACCCTAAAAACTTTGGCAAGCAGGTCGGTGGAGACATCCTGGCCGACAAAAAGACCTTTTTGCTCATTCGCGCCTTGGAGAAGGCCCAAGGAGCAGACTTTGAGGCATTGCAATGCGAACTGGGCCGCCGCAGTGAAGGCAAGGTGCAGCGTGTGCTGGACCTCTACCGCCATTTGGGGGTGGACGCCGAATTGCGCGATGCCATGGCAGGCCAGGTGTCCTTGGCCGAGGGTGCGCTTGCCCGACTGAAGTCACACAACCCCAAAGCACTCAAGGATTCCGGAGGCGCTTTGGCCCTGCTTCATGGTGTTGCAGCCATGGTCACTGCACGCCTGAGTTAATGCTTCATCCTTTTTGGGGGAAAACCCTCCGTTTTCGGCTGTGTTTGGCTGGTCTGTCCGCTTAACTTTGTGGGTCGCACCTGCGAACACATGGACCTCCACTCCCATCTGAGCAACGCCGAGCCGGCCGCCATTGAGGCTCTTTATCGGAAGTTCCTCGAAGATCCCAACTCGGTGGACCCGACTTGGCGTCATTTTTTTCTGGGCTTTGACTTCGCCCAACGCGTCTACGGCGAGGATGCCCTCGAATCGGGTTCTGCCTCTGGAGCGCCGTCCGCTAAAGGTTCGGGCGTAGGGCCGAAGGAATTCCGGGTGATCAACCTCATCCACGATTACAGAACCCGAGGACACCTCTTCACCAAGACCAACCCTGTGCGCGCCCGTCGGGATTACAGTCCTGACCTCAGGATTGAGCACTTTGGGCTTGAAGAAGCCGACCTCGATACCGTCTTTGAAGCGGGCAGTCAAGTGGGCCTTGGCCCTGCGACGCTGCGGGACATCATTGCCCACATGGAGGAGACTTACTGCCATTCCATCGGCATCGAGTTCATGTACATCCGCGAACCCGATCGTTGGGGCTGGTTTAAGGACCACATCGAGCTGGCGAACCGCCCAGTTTTGACATTGGAGGCGAAGAGACAGATCTTCAAAAAGCTCAACCAAGCAACGGTATTCGAGGAGTTTTTACAGAAGAAATTCGTAGGGCAAAAGCGCTTCAGCGTGGAGGGCGGCGAAAGCCTATTGCCAGCATTGGATGCCATCGTAGAGCGCGGCAGTGAATTGGGAGTCAAGGAGTTTATCATCGGCATGGCGCACCGCGGCCGCTTGAACACCCTCGCCCACATCTTAAACAAGCCCTACACCGACATCTTTGAGGAGTTTGCCGGCAAGGCATACGACCACGGTGAGGACTTTGACGGAGACGTGAAGTACCACATGGGCTACAGCACGGACATCGTAGCCGATACCGGGCTTCCTGTGCACATCACATTGGCGCCCAATCCCTCGCACCTTGAGGCGGTGGACCCTGTGGTGGAAGGCATTGCCAGAGCGCGCATTGACCGCGAGCACAAGTCAGAAGACGCGGTGGTGCCCATTTTGGTTCACGGCGATGCGGCCGTGGCGGGTCAAGGCGTAGTATATGAATTGGTTCAGATGGCCGAACTCGACGGGTACCGTGCGGGGGGCACCATTCACCTGGTGGTCAACAACCAAGTCGGCTTTACCACCAATTACCTTGACGCCCGGACCAGCATTTACTGCACCGATGTGGCCAAGGCGACACACTGCCCTGTACTTCACGTCAACGCCGACGATGCCGAAGCGGTGGTGACGGCAGTCAGAATCGCATTGGAATACCGGCAGCGGTGGCACCGCGATGTGTTCATCGATTTGCTCGGCTATCGGAAGTATGGCCACAACGAGGGCGATGAGCCCAAGTTCACACAACCCAAACTGTACAAGGCCATTCAGCAGCATCCCAACGCAAGGGAGTTGTATCTCCAACAGTTGGTTGCAGAAGGCTCCATCGACCATGCCACGGCTGACAGCATGCGGGCCGCGGTCGAAGCCGAGTTGGACACAGCCATGGAAGCGGCCAAGTCGAGCGAGAAAATCCACGTGACCAACTTCTTGGGAAAGCTCTGGGACGATTACCGACTCAAACAGGCAGGTGACGACGCGATGGAGGTGTGGACAGGGTTCGACAGGGAGCGTCTGGGCCAATTGGCCGAGGCGCTGTGCCACCTGCCCGAAGACAAAAATTACTTCCGCAAGGTCAAGAAACTGTTCAAAGACCGCCGTTCGATGGTCGAAGACGACCGTCTGGATTGGGGACTCGGCGAATTGTTGGCCTATGGTACGCTGCTCGTTGAGGGCCACCCTGTAAGGGTCAGCGGTCAAGACGTGGAGCGGGGGACCTTCAGCCACCGTCATGCGGTGGTCAAAACCGAAGACTCCGAGGAGGAACGGATTCCATTGAACCACTTGGAAGAAGGCCAAGAGCAGCTGTCCATTTACAACTCCCACCTGAGCGAATACGGGGTCATGGGCTTTGATTTTGGATACGCCTACGGCACACCCGAAGGCTTGACCATATGGGAGGCTCAGTTCGGCGACTTCAACAACGGAGCGCAGATCATCATAGACCAGTTCATCTCTGCAGGGGAGGACAAATGGAATGCCCCCAATGGGATCACGCTGTTCTTACCACACGGCTACGAGGGCATGGGCAGCGAGCATTCCAGCGGACGCATGGAGCGCTATCTGCAGATGTGTGCCCAAGACAACATGCAGGTGGCCAATCCAACGACGCCAGCAAACCATTTTCACCTTTTGCGGCGTCAAGTTTTACGCCCATTCCGGAAGCCATTGGTGGTCTTCACCCCCAAGAAGTTGTTGCGCTATCCCGAGGCGGTAAGTACCATGGCAGAATTGGCTGAAGGCCGCTTTCAGCCCGTGATTGACGACCCGCAACGCCGCGGAAGTTCTTCGGAACATGTGACCCATGTGGTCTTGTGCACCGGCAAGTTTTACTACGACCTCTTGGAAGAGCGCAAAAAGCGGGTTCAAGCTGGGGAAATGGACAACATCGCCCTGGTGCGCTTGGAGCAACTTTATCCATTTCCGACAGCAGAGCTCGGTGCCGTACTCGACCGCTATGAAGGCGCAACGCTGTGTTGGGCGCAGGAGGAACCCGCCAACATGGGGGGGCTCGCCCACATGCACCGGTTTGGACCGGGCGTCACACAGTTTTTCTCACGTCCAGCCTCGGCCAGTCCGGCGTCTGGCAGCCCAGTGGTGCATGCGGAGCGCCACAAGGCCATCATCGATTCCGTGTTCAAATTGGGTTGACGACCTTGCTACCCATTCAACGATTCATCCCCTCATACAGATCCCATGCCTATCCTAGAAATGAAGGTCCCCAGTCCAGGGGAGTCCATCTCGGAAGTGGAAATCGCCACTTGGCTGGTTGCTGATGGCGACTATGTATTCAAGGACCAGGCCATCGCTGAAGTAGACAGCGACAAGGCCACCCTTGAATTGCCTGCTGAAGCCGGGGGGACCATCACCCTAAAAGCCGAGGAAGGCGATGCCGTGGCTGTAGGTGCTGTGGTCTGCCTGATTGACACCGATGCAGAAGCGCCAGCAGATGCCGCGCCACCCGCGGCCGCTCCGGTTGCTGCGCCTGCTCCATCGCCCGCTCCTGCCCCTGTGGCAGCATCGGCCCCTGCTGGACATGCGGCAGGTCATCCTTCTCCTGCGGCGCGAAAACTCATGGAGGAGTCGGGCTTGAAGGCCGGTCAGGTGGCTGGTTCTGGCCCCGGTGGCCGCGTCTTGAAGCAAGATGTTTTGAGCGCTTTGGCGGCAGGCGTGCCCCAGCCCAATCTTCCAGGCGCCGGTTGGTCAGGCAGCCGTGAAGTGCGCAATGAGAAAATGAGCATGCTGCGCCGTAAGGTGGCAGAGCGCTTGGTGGGCGTCAAGAATGAAACGGCCATGTTGACCACCTTCAATGAGGTCGACATGAAGCCCATTATGGACCTTCGGAAGAAGTACAAGAACGCATTCAAGGAGCAACACGGAGTGGGCCTTGGCTTCATGGGCTTCTTTACCAAGGCGGTCACGTCTGCCTTGGAGCTTTACCCTGCAGTCAATGCCATGATCGATGGCAAGGAAATGCGCATGCACGACTACGCAGACATTGGCATTGCGGTGAGTTCTCCCAAAGGCCTCATGGTGCCCGTTGTGCGGAATGCAGAGTCTATGTCGCTGCATCAGATAGAAGCAGAAATCAAGCGGCTCGCCATCCGAGCCCGCGATGGTGAAATCACGGTAGACGAGATGAGCGGTGGTACGTTCACCATCACCAATGGTGGGGTGTTCGGGTCCATGCTTTCGACGCCCATCATCAACCCCCCACAGAGCGCCATTCTGGGCATGCACAACATCGTGGAGCGTCCCGTGGCCATCAACGGCCAAGTGGAGGTGCGTCCCATCATGTACGTGGCACTGAGCTACGACCACCGCATCATCGACGGCAAGGAAAGCGTGAGCTTCTTGGTCGCCGTGAAAGAGATGTTGGAGAACCCCGAGCGCATGTTGTTTGGCTCCAAGGACCCCATTGAGGTTTTGCTTGGCCTCTGAGGCCTTGCAAGGTTTATTGAGGGGGTTTGTTTCCGCTGTTTGCTAGCGGAGCACACTGAAGCGCTCTGCGTCGAGCCTCACAAGGATGGCGACCATGAGTGCGAACGCCATGAAGCTCGATCCGCCATAACTCATGAAGGGCAGTGGAATGCCAATGACGGGCGCCAAGCCCAAGACCATGCCCACATTGATGAGCATGTGCATGAAGAGTATTCCGCCTAAACTGTATGCGTACACCCTTGTGAACGCGCTGCGTTGACGTTCGGCCAGGAACAAAATCCGCAGGATGAAGCTGGCAAACAGTATGAGAAAAATGGTGGAACCCACAAGGCCCCACTCCTCGGACCAGGTGCAAAAAATGAAGTCCGTTTCCTGTTCTGGTACAAAGCCGTAACCGGTCATGGGGCCATTGCGCCAGCCCATGCCCGTCCAGCCTCCGGAGCCTATGGCCGTCTTGGCGTGACGGATGTTGTAATCGGCATCGGGGTTGTCCACTTCAAGTCCAAAAAGCACCTGAATGCGCTCCCGTTGGTGTGGACGCAAGACCTCCTCTAGCGCCAGGTGCATGACCACAGAGAACAGCAAAGCGGCAATGGCCGAAATGACCGCTTGCACGGTAATCCGGGCGCGGTAACGGGGAAGGGTGGCGTTGCGCAGAAGGGCAATGGTACCTGCGCCCAGCACCACAAACAAGATCCAAAATCGGTAAATGCCGTTGGCTTCTCCCACAAACGGGTACGTTAAATCGCCTGCTCCAGAGAGGATGGTCAATACCGCCATCACCACGGCAGCAAAGCCCACAATTAGGACCGCTCCGCTCAACCCTTCGCGGTACATGGCAAAGACGAAGCCCAAGAAAACGAGCACGGTTCCAGCATCGGGTTGCAGCAGAATGAGGCCCGCGGGAAGGCCCACAATCACCGCTGCCCGAAACCGTTGTCCAAATTGATGGAGTCCTCCTTCTTTTGAGCAATACCAGGCCAGAGCGAGGGAAGCCCCCATCTTGGCAAACTCAGAGGGCTGGATGCCAAAGCCCCCAAAACCAAACCACGACCTCGCCCCACCGACCTTCTTGCCGATGACCAACACCAGCCCACAAAGCAGGAGTTGAATCCCGTAATTGAGCCATGCCGTTCGGATAAAAAACGTGCCTTCAACCTGCAGAATCAAAAACCCAATGAGCAGGCTGACCATCAGCCACAGGCCTTGTTTTCCGTGCAAAGTGCGCAAGCCCCATTCCACTGCGCCATCGGGGCCAGTCGCCGCCGAGACCAGGTTCACCCAGCCCAGCCCAGCAAGGGCGAGGAAGAGCACAATGGTCAGGCCATCGATGTTGCGGCGGATGTCCGAACTCCGGTTCATGGCTGCAGGTTCTCCGTTTCTGGTTCCGGATAGGGATCGGTCAGATCGGCTTCCAAAATCCGGTTCAGCTTGCGCGCATTGGACACTTTCCCCGTCAAATATTGCTCAATGAGCAAGGCGGCGATGGGGGCGGCCCATTGGCCACCAAATCCCGAATTTTCCACGTACACACTCAGTGCAATCTGGGGGTTCTCCATCGGCGCAAAAGCGATGAACACAGAGTGGTCTTTG
The DNA here is from genome assembly GCA_905478795.1 of uncultured Flavobacteriales bacterium. Lineage (GTDB taxonomy): Bacteria > Bacteroidota > Bacteroidia > Flavobacteriales_D > Sanyastnellaceae > UBA8752. The sequence goes on along the minus strand of CAJQJX010000011.1, from coordinate 69,214 downwards.
CGCGGTTCGTCTTGCACCGTCCCCGTTTTCCCGCACACAGTAATGCCGTCGATGCGGGCCCGGCGCCCCGTGCCAGAGGGGTCTTCTACCACCTGGCGCATGGCAGTAATGATGGGTTCAAAATGGGCGGCGTCCACGCCAGTCTCCATGCGCATGCCCAGACCAGAGGGCTTGCCTTCGTCGCCCAAAGCATGAACAAAGTGGGGCAGTCGGTACCATCCCCTGTTGGCCAGGGTGGCCGCCAAATTGGCCATTTGGAGTGGAGTGGTCAACAGCTCGCCCTCCCCGATAGCAATGGAGTAGATGGTGCCAAAATCCCAGCGTCGCCTCCCGTATATGCCATCGTAGTATGCACTGCCCGGGACACTTCCGGTCGAAGTTCCAGGCAACCTCCCCCCCAGGTTGGTTCCAAAACCAAAGGCCATGACGCGGTCTCGCCAATCGTCGAGTCCCAAGGCTGCCCGTTCAAATTTCGAGTCACCTTGCCCTGCGTTGACCACGCGTTGCATCACCTTGTAGAAATAGGGATTGCAGCTGTGGATCACAGCATCGCGGAGGTCGTCGCGTGTGTGAGGACCGTGGCAGCCGATGATATTGCGGTCGCATGCAAACCGAGAGGTGGGTCGAATGTGCCCACCTTCCAAGGCGACCAATCCTTGGACCATTTTCCAGATGGATCCGGGGCGGTAAGTGGCCTTAATGGCCCGATTGAAGAGCGGTTTATCTGGATCAGAGACCAGCGTTTTGTAGTAGGGGCCGCGCTGATAGCCCACCAGCATATCTGGGTCAAAACCGGGCGCGGAAACCATGGCAAGGACCTCGCCAGATTGAGGCTCAATGGCGACGACGCTGCCTTTCTTATTCAGCATCAGTTGCTCTGCAAACTGTTGCAAAGTGAGGTCCAGTGTCAGGGTGATGTTCCTCCCAGATTCGGCAGGTGTGTTGTCATTTTCGGTTTGGGCGGTATTGCGAACGCGGTTTCGGGCATCGACCAGCACAGAGGTTCTGCCTTTGACGCCGCGCAGTTCCAACTCGTACACCCGCTCCAGGCCGCTGCGTCCGATGTGGTCTCCCATGCGATAGAAGGCATCGGCGGAGAGGTTTTCTCTGGAGGCTTCGGCATACTCTCCAATGAGGTGACCCGCCACACCGTGAATGTGGTTGCGCACAGGACGGCTTCGAAAGGAGAAGCCCTCAAAAGCATGAATGGTTGCGGCCATTCTGGCGTGTTCTTCCACGCCAATACCACGCCGTATTGTGGACTTTTTGTAGCGGCTGTAACGCTTGGCCTTGGATAAAGCGGCCTCCATATCCTCTACTTCCATCCCTGCCCATTGGGCTGTGGCCTCTACAGCAGCGCTGTCCATTTCAGCCAACATCCGGGGGAGAACCATCAGGTCGTGGGCGGCCCTTGAGCCGACCAGCAGCGCTCCATTTCTGTCAAACAACAGACCACGGCTGGGCGGTATGGAATGCCGGTCACTGGTCAGTGTGACGGCCTTTTCCTTCCACTCGGGTTGCCAAACTTGCAAGCTGAAGAGCCGGAGAATGAAAGCGGCCGTGAAGAACAGCACCAGCAGCACCACTGTCCGGAATCGGGTATCCATCAGGTGCTGGATTTGCGGCGGTCTGGGGCGTACACCATCAGGTGCAAGACCAAGCAACACAAGGTGGTAAAGGCGGCACTGCTCAGGGAAGGCAAAAGCGCACCGGGAATCAGGTGCCAGTACCAGTTGGAGACCAGCATCAGCGTTAAATGATAGGCCAAAGCCGCTGTGAAGGTCAGTCCCACGAGCCAACTTGATCCCATATCCCTCAGAATGGGGTGGTCGCTGACTTCATACCCTTCGCGGGGAGCAAAAAGGCGGTGTATTGCAGGCAGTAAGCCACCCAATACCGTGCCTGCGACCATATGTTGGCCGTAGGAACCGAGGGCAATATCCAGAGCGAGACCCATCGCAAAACCCAGGCCGAGCTTGAGGAAGGAACTGGCTTGGGGGGGGATCAGCAACAACGCCCACAAGGTCCACTCGGGCCTTGTCCACTCACCCAACGGGGAAACATCCCTCAGCAAGAATGCCTGCAAAAAGACCAATAACAGCAACCTCAGCACGATCATGGCCTCAAGTCAGTTGACGACAGGGCCGTCCTCTCGGAGTCTGCCTGGTGAACCAGAAATTCGAGGTGACGAGACGCTGTGAAGTCAGCAGCGGGCACCACCGTCACCGACATGAAGTCAGCACCGGATTGTCGCTCTACGTCAAAGACTGTGCCCATGATGACATCGGGAGGAAACCGCAGGTCGTAGCCAGAGCTAAACACCGTATCCCCGCGCTGGGCTTGAACGTGACGGGGAACGTCTCGAAGTTGCAGGAGCCCCATGTCCACACCATCCCAACCAAGAGAAGCCACAGGACCTAAGCGTCCGATTCGGCAACTCCAAGAAGTGCCGGTGTGCATCAAGGTCAAAATCCGACAATGTGCTTCGCCGATTTCTTCAACGGTCCCGAAGGCCGCGCCTCCAGAAAGCACCCCCATCCCGGTTTCAATGCCGCCGTCACGCCCTGGCGTCGCAAGGGAAGAGGAGCGGGGCTTTCCGTCGGGCCCTTTGATGAGCATGCCACTGCGCACCGTCCAATGGCGCACCGTATCCTCCTGCCATTCCACGGCCAAATCCATGGAGAGTAAGCGCGATCTGAGGTCTGCATTTTCTTCAGCCAGCTCTGCATTTTGTTCGGCCAGTCGGAGATAGTTGGACCATCCATGACGCTGCTTGTCAATCATATAGGAGACAGAGCCCGTTTGTTGAAACCAACTGGACCTCGCTGCGCCATCGTTGCGAAGCAAGACAGACAGCGACACAGCCATCAGGGCAATGAAGGCCAGTGTAAACGCATTTCGTTGTAGGAGCAGCCAGAGGTTCCGCATCGGCAGGCCGGCGTCACTCGCGCATCAGGAAGGCGAAATTGTCGACATTCTTGAGGGCGATGGCCGTTCCCCGGGCCACTGCGCGCAAGGGCTCTTCTGCAACATGCACCGGCAGTCGGGTCTTAGAGCTGATCCGCTTGTCCAATCCGCGCAACAGAGCGCCACCTCCGGCCAGGTAGATGCCGGTCTTGTAGATGTCGGCAGAAAGTTCCGGTGGCGTGTTTTCCAAACAGCTCAGGATGGCCTCCTCAATTTTGGAAATGGACTTGTCCAGCGCCATGGCGATTTCAGCAAAGCTCACTTGGATTTCCTTGGGGATGCCGGTCATGAGGTCCCTTCCGCGCACCGCATAATCCTCGGGAGGATCGTCGAGCTCCGTCAAGGCGCTACCCACCTCGATTTTGATTTGCTCCGCCGTGCGCTCACCCACAAGGATGTTGTGCTGACGGCGCATGTATTCCTCGATGTCTTGGGTGAATTCATCTCCCGCAACACGGATGTTCTTGTCAGTAACGATACCACCCAGGGCGATCACGGCGATCTCAGAGGTGCCGCCGCCGATGTCGATGATCATATTGCCCATGGGCTCTTCCACATCGATGCCGATACCAATCGCGGCCGCCATGGGCTCGTGGATCAAGAAAACTTCTTTGGCTCCCGCATGCTCTGCGCTGTCCTTTACCGCCCGCTTTTCGACTTCAGTGATGCCTGAAGGGATGCAAATCACCATCCGGAGGGAAGGATTAAACAGGCTCCTCCGGCGTTGAATCATCCGGATCATGCCCTTGATCATATCCTCCGCACTTTGGAAGTCGGCAATCACACCGTCTTTGAGCGGTCGAATCGTCTTGATATTCTCGTGGGTCTTACCGTGCATTTGCTGGGCTTGACGCCCGATGGCCACGGTTTTATTGGATGCGCGGTCTTTGGCTACGATAGACGGTTCGTCCACCACGGCTTGATCCTGGTAGTAGATGACGGTGTTGGCAGTTCCGAGATCGATGGCGATCTCCTGCATGAAAAAATTGAACAAGCCCATTGCAACCAAATTTGGGGTCTAAACGCATGTGTTGGTCATCCTGTTGTGGAAGAATCAACACGTTGGGCGGTGGATAAGCCGCGTTTTATTTTCCGTTGTGAAATCAGTGTCTGAAATGGCGCACTCCAGTGGTCACCATAACGACCCCATGGGCGTCACAATACGCCACGCTTTCGCCGTCCTTGATGCTTCCGCCGGGTTGAACAACTGCCGTGATTCCCGCCTTGTGGGCAATTTCGACGCAGTCGGGAAAGGGGAAGAACGCATCACTCGCCATCACGGCGCCTTCGAGCGAAAAGCCCATGCGTCCCGCCTTGTCAATGGCTTGGTTCAAAGCGTCTACCCGTGAAGTTTGACCGGTTCCGCTGGCCAGCAATTGTCCAGACTTCGACAATACGATGGTGTTGGAGCGGGTATGCTTGGCCAGTTTTAGGGCGAACGCGAGGTCTTCGGATTGTTCTGCCGTGGGGGCCACTTTGGTGACGCAGGTAAAGTCCGATGCGTCCTCCATTTGGTCGTCTGGCTGTTGGACAAGGTATCCACCGAGTGCACTGCGGACGAGTTTCGCGGAGTGTGGCCAGTGACGCTGTTCTAGCAGGATGCGGTTCTTCTTTTTGCTCAACAATGCAAGGGCCTCAGGGGCAAAATCTGGTGCGATAACCACCTCGCAAAACAAGGTGTGCAAGGCTTCTGCCGTATCCAAATCCATGGTGCGGTTGGAGATGACCACACCACCAAAGGCCGAAATAGGATCGCCCGCAAGGGCGTCAGTGTACGCTTCAGAAAGCGTGCGGCGCGTGGCCAATCCACAGGCGTTGTTGTGTTTGAGGATGGCCACAGTAGGTTCTCCTTCCTTGTATTCGCCCATCAGCTGAACAGCGGCGTCTACATCGAGCAGGTTGTTGTAGCTGAGTGCTTTGCCGTTGTGCTGGGTGAAGAGCCCTTCGAGGTCACCATAAAAGGCGCCGGGTTGGTGGGGGTTTTCGCCATAACGAAGCGGAGTGCTGGTGGATTCCAATACGGAAAGGACTTCAGGGTTCCCCCCCTCTCTTACCCAACGGCCAATGGCGGCGTCATAGCCTGAAGACACCCCAAAAGCGGCGCCCGCCATATTGCGTCGGAAGTCGAGGTCTGTGGACATGCCGTCGCCGAGTGCTGCGACCAAGTCGCCGTATTGCCCCCTGGAAGGAATGCACACTACATCTCGGAAGTTCTTGGCTGCAGCGCGGATCAAGGCGATGCCACCGATGTCAATTTTTTCGATGATTTCCCCCTCAGCTGCTCCGGAAGCGAGTGTTTCTTCAAAAGGATAAAGGTCCACGATGACCAAGTCAATGGGGCCAATGCCATGGTCGGCCACATCCACATCGTCGGGCTCAAAGTCGCGGCGTGCCAAGATGCCTCCGAAGACCATTGGATGAAGGGTCTTGACGCGCCCGCCGAGCATCTCTGCAGTTTGCGTCACGGATTCCACGGGGGTCACCGCGGCACCGAGGGCCTCGATGGCACGTTGGGTTCCGCCGGTCGAAAGGATCTCCACACCATGGGCGTGAAGCCGCTCTACGATGGGCGCCAGCCCTTCCTTGTGAAAGACAGAAATGAGGGCTCTGCGGATGGGACGTTCCATGGTGGTGTGGGGCTTTGCGAAGACGCGAAATTAGAGCACGTTGGCCCCCTTCTCCAACCCGCTGTCCTTAGCTTAGCCAACATGTCGCGCAGACTGTTTGTTGAGAGTTTTATTCAGGCATGGCAAGCGCTGGTGACCAACCGGCTCAGGACCCTCCTGTCCCTGCTTGGGGTCATGATTGGCATCTTCATGATCACGGCTGTCTTTGCGGTATCAGATTCGCTCGAAGAAAACCTCAAGGGAATCTTCAGTTCGGTGAGAAGTGATGTTCTGTTTGTGGAGAAGATGCCGTGGACCTTCTCTGCAGGATATCCTTGGTGGAAGTACGCTTTGCGAGAAGATCCAACCTTGGAAGATGCCGAGTTGCTGCAGGGCAGACTGCCTTCTGCGAGAAGCATCGCGTTTCAGACTGGCAGCATGGTCACCATCGAAAAAGGCAGCAGCAGTTTTCAAGGAGCCAGGCTGGCCGCGGTAACATTGGACTACCTCGATGCCATCGAGCTCGACATCGCCGAGGGGCGGTTTTTTACTCCGAGGGAGGTTCAAGCGTCGATTCCAGTGGTCCTGCTCGGAAAAAAACTGGTAGACCGTTTGTTTCCCAATGGCAACGCGATAGGCCAATCATGCACCGTCGCGGGAAGAACGGCGCGGGTCATTGGTGTTCTGGCCCAAGAAGGAACGTCCATTGTGGGAGAAGGCTCAGATGATTTGGCATTGATTCCGGTCACTTTTGCCAAGCAGTTGCTCAACTTTAAAGCGCTCAAGGCGAGCATTTTAATTCGGGCCAAAGAGGGGGTGGATTTGGAGACTTTGCGCGGTGAAGTCATCGCAGCTTACAGGCCCATCCGCAGGTTACACCCGCGAGATGAATCGGACTTCGCGGTGAATGAGGTAGACATGCTCACGGCCTTCATCGATGTATTGTTCGGTCAGGTGGAGTATGGCGTTTGGTTCATTGGGGCCTTTGCCATTTTAATCGGCTGCTTCTCAGTGGCCAACATCATGTTTGTTTCGGTCAAGGAACGCACTCCGTTGATTGGGGTTCAAAAAGCCCTGGGGGCCAAGCGCAGCTTTATACTGGCTCAGTTTCTGACAGAGGCGGTGGCATTGTGCATCATGGGCGCCCTTTTGGCGCTGTTCGCCGTCGGGCTGCTCGTGGTGATGGTGAATGTGCTCTCAGAGGGGATGTCTTTGGTCTTCGGGCCCGATCGGTTTTTGCTCGGTTTGGGCATAGCCGTGATCAGTGGGGTGATTGCTGGACTGGCTCCAGCCCTTCAAGCTGCCCGCATGGATCCCGTAGAAGCCATGCGGGCGGCTTGAATCAAAGCCCAAAGCTCAAACCAACGGTTGCCGTTTGCCGATCGCCATCTGCAGATTCGAATTGGCTTTCAGGACCTTCTTCGAGGGGGATATTGAGCGAGCCACCGTGCTTGTTTCCGTAGCGCATGACTAAAAAAGCACCCCTGCTCAAGCGGACCCGAACCCCTGCTGACCAGCCGTATTGCAGCGCGGGTTGAAAGGTGGTGATGTCATACCCGATGCGCTCCCCAGCACCGTTCAGTGCACGGCGGTCAACAAAAGTGGCGTCCACACCGGCTTCAGCTTCAACAAAAGGACGGAAACCGCCGCGCAAGGGGTCCAGCCTCAGGACGCCGCTCATGCCTGGAAGGAGCATGCGGTATTGGGTGTTCGCGGCGTTCTCGCTGCTGTTGGGTAAGGACGGCGAATCGTCTATAGAGCTGCTGCCCAACCGTACGATTCCCAAACGTATTCCGCTGCGAATAGGACCTCTGCTGCGGGAAAAATAAGTCAGGTCCGCATGAAATGGGACCAGGTTTGATTCGGTGAGGGCCAACTGTGTGGCGCCTGCCGACAGCTCAAATGAGCCCGGACGCTGGTGCCGCCCTTGATTGCAGCATTGCGCCTCTGCCGCAGAAGCCGAGAACAGGGCAACAACCAAGGCAAGACTTTGGGCCGTTGATATGAGGGAAGGGGAGCGGTGGTTTTTCATGGTGAACGCTTTGATGTTGTTGGCTATGCACATTGCGTGCCAAAACCAAGGGCGGGGTCATTTTCTTTGTAGAATGCGGATAGCCATCACGGGTACAACGGGTCAATTGGGCGGTCGATTGCACGCCCTCTCGGGAAGCGAGGCGGCCGACGGCATGGTTTTGATTCCCTTGGGACGTGACCGAATGGATCTGTCAGCCCCCGAATCGATTCCCCAGGCCATTGACGAGGCCCAGCCCGATGTCGTCTTGAGCTGCGGGGCTTACACCGCAGTAGACGCGGCAGAAGATGACCGGGATATGGCCTTCCGAGTGAACGGGGAGGCTCCCGGGCATTTGGGCGCCGCCTGTGCCGCCCGCAACATCAAGGTCATCCACATCAGTACAGATTACGTATTCAATGGTCAGGGAAAGCACCCCTACTTGCCTGCAGATCCTACGGGGCCGACGGGCGTGTATGGTGCGAGCAAACTCGCTGGAGAATCCGCACTCCTCGCGACATGTCCATCCGCATCCATCGTGCGGGTGGGCTGGCTTTATGACCGCGATGGCCAGAATTTTCTCAATACCATGTTGCGCCTGTCCAAAAGCCGGGATGTTTTGACCGTGGTCGATGACCAATGGGGGTGTCCGACCCATGTTGGTGACTTCGCAGCAGATTTGCTGAGCTGGGTGCGATTGGGACAAGAAGAAGAAATGGCGATTGCAGGGGTTCACCATTACGGCCACTCCGGAGTCACCAATTGGCATGGCTTTGCTTCGGAAATCATGCAGCACAGCGCGCCGCACGTGAGGGTGGAGCCTGTATCGTCCGACGCTTTTCCCACCCGTGCTTCCCGACCGGCCTACAGCAAATTGGACGAACGCGATTTTTTTAAGCGGTTAGGATGCCTTCCTATTTCATGGGAAGTAGGGCTTGAACGCTGTTTGGGTGCGAAATTGGACCGCAGCAAAACGGATTGAAACAATGAATTTGGATGCGATTCGGGCCAAAGCCCAAGCTTGGACGCAAGCACCGTATGACGCGGAAACGCGCGACGCTGTGCAGCGCATGCTCGACGACGCGGACACCACGCCTTTGCTCGAGGCTTTTCACCAGGATTTGGCCTTTGGAACCGGCGGAATGCGCGGCATCATGGGGCCAGGCACCAACAGGATGAATGCCGCGGTAGTGGCTGTGGCGACACAGGGTTTGGCCGATTACATCGCTGTCCACCATCCCGGAGACAAGGCCGTGGCCATTGCGCACGACAGCCGTCATGACAGCGATACCTATACGCAGGTCGCCGCAGAGGTGCTGGCGGGCAATGGCATTGTAGCCTACGTGTTTGAGGGACTGCGCCCTACCCCGGAGCTCAGTTTTGCCATCCGACAGCTCGGCTGTCAGGCGGGCATTGTCATCACAGCCAGCCACAACCCCAAAGAATACAACGGTTATAAGGTGTATTGGGGAGATGGCGGTCAGATTGTACCACCCCATGACAAGGGCATCATTACCTGCGTCCGTGCCGTGAAAGGCCTTGAGGCTGTCAAGCGCGCCGATGCCGCCGATGCCCGCATCGTGACCATTGGCCCCGAAATTGACCGCGCGTATTATGATACGATCGCCGCACACCGGCTGGATCATGAATTGATCACCGAAGGCTCAGATTTAAGTGTGGTCTATTCGCCCCTGCATGGAACCGGTACCGTGAGTATGGCCCCTGCCTTGGAAGCCTGTGGTTTCAGAAACATAGAGGTTTTGGCGGCGCAAGCTGATCCGGATGGGGCTTTCCCTACGGTGGAGTCGCCCAATCCAGAGGAGGCCAGCGCGCTGCGGATGGCCTTGGATCGTGCAGAAGAAGTTGGCGCTGAATTGGTGTTGGCTACTGATCCCGATTCCGACCGGGTGGGGGCTGCAGTCCGCGAGACCGATGGTCAGTTTCGCCTGCTCAATGGAAATGAAATAGCGTCTCTATTGGTGCAATATGTGCTGCGCAACAAAGCCGACCGCGGCGGGTTGAATGAAGGTGATTTTGTAGCCCGCACCATCGTGACGACGCGGTTGATCTCGGAAATTGCCGATGCCTTTGACGTTCCGGTAGCAGAGACCTTGACCGGATTCAAATGGATTGCAGCCGAAATCCTCAGCCGTGAGGAGAGTGGGCAGTTCCTCGTGGGAGGAGAGGAAAGTTATGGCTACCTCATTGGCGATGAGGTGCGCGATAAGGACGCCATTGCAGCTGCGGCTATGATTGCCGAGATGGCCCATGTGGAATGGCGCAAGGGCCGAACCCTGCTCGACCGGTTGAGGGACCTGCACCGCCACTACGGCATGTACCGCGAAGCGCTGGTGTCGCTCAAGCGCGAAGGCATCAAGGGAGCCGATGAAATCCGCGAAATGATGTCAGGTTTTCGCACAAATCCACCGACCTCATTGGGAGGAGAGACCATTGCAGAGGTCCGCGACCACCTCGAGGGTTGGAATGGAATGCCACCATCCAACGTGGTGCAATTCATGACCTCTGACGGCGCTATAGTCACAGCCCGCCCCTCGGGCACTGAACCCAAAATCAAGTTCTATTTCTCGGTGCGTGCGGACTGGTTGGAAGGCGTGCCACATGCTGAAGCTTGGCAACAGCTGGGGTCCCGTATTGCAGCCCTGGGCAAAGATCTGGGTGTCGAAGTCAGCGTTTGATTGCTGCTTCATAACAGTCACCAGAGGAGTTGACTGAAGTTGAAGTCACTTAAAATTGGGGCACCCAAGGGTCGATAAGGGGAAGTAAGGTGCGCGCTGTAGCATCCAACCAGGGCCAAAGTTGGCTATCTGAAAGCCAAGCGCTGGGCAGCCAATCGGTGCCAAGGGAACCTTGGATCACCAGGAGCAAAATCGACCAGAACAGCCACGATCTCCCCACGGAAAACACCAAGCCCGCCATTCGATCCAACGGTTTCAATGCGGTGATATCGACCATCTTCTCGAGCAACCTGCCCAGCATGTGAACCCCCACGGCCACCGCAATAAAGGTCACAGCAAAGGAGAGGATTCCGAGGTAGGCCTTGCCAATGGCGAATTGCGCATCGAGCCAGCCTGCCGCGATGTCAGAACCAAAAAGGGCGGCATAAGCCCCCAAAAAAAGAGCGGCCAATCCTGTGACTTCCAAGATGAGGCCGCGGCGGATTCCACGGATGGCTCCCCACAGCAGTGGAATGGCCAGCACAATATCGAGGGGACTGATTCCTTCAGGCATATCGAACGGCAATCTACGTTTCAGCGCAACAAATTATCGCGGGTCCATCTTGGTGAGTGCCCTGAAAACACCCTTCACTTGAAACAAAAAGACCCGCCGAAGCGGGTCCCATTGCAACAAGAAAATGTGTTCAATTATCCGCAGGCAATGCGATGACCGTGCCTGCTTTCAGTCCCTTCCATTCGTTATCGGATAGGTGACCATTCGCCGCTCGAATGAGGTCGTACTGTGTGGCTCCAAATTCATTTGTGATTTCCCTCCAGACAGTAGTTCCACCTTGGATGACGTACTCACGCATCGATGGCATTTCGTCTTCCTCTCCTTCCACTGTGCCGTCTCCAGTCATCTCCATGTCGTCGCCAATATCTCCGGCAGACACTGCACCGAAGAGTTCCCCGGTTGACCATTCAGTCTCAATGTCGAAGTCGATATCGGGCATGGAAAGACCAAAGGGAGAAGTCAATGCCATGAGTGCACCGAGCATTCCTAGGACCAGGCCGGAAAGCAGGTTCGCCATAGGAACCCCTGTTAATCCCAGCAACAGGAATCCCAGCAACGGTTGGTTGTCATGTGCCTTGCGAACGGCCCTGACTTCTTCCACGAAATAGAATTGGTCCCCATCTGTCAGGCGCACCACATCTTGGGTCACCATGCCTGAATAGGCGATAATCGTGCAGAGGGCACAACCCGCTAGCAAGGCCAGCGCCAACATACCCAGCAAGAAAGTGAGGATCCGCATGGCACGCGATGCATCTTCTTGAGCCGGTAAACTGCCCAGCAACGTCACCCTAGGCATCACATAATCGGCATCATCAGCCGCATCAGTCAGAATTTGATCCCGCTCTCCGACCCTCATGGATCGGGCTTGCTGCAACTCCTCCAGACGGCTCAGACCATCATAGCTCAACGCAGCACCTTCCCCGTCTTTGGCCTCTCCGCCGCGCTTGGCACTGCGGTAATTTGCGTTGTGCGACCACACCACGAGGGCACTGCTCGAATTCGACTCGAGAATAGAGGAATAAGGTGCCGGCAGACTCGGTTGGGCACTTCTGTATGTCCGCACAGGGTCCGAAAGATCCTCTCCGCGGAAAGAGGTTACCCGGTACTGATAAGTCGTGTCTGTAACGGATTCATCCACCCAGAACGTGCTGTTGGCGTCGAGGTTGGCCACCTGAGACCATTCTTCACCGTCATTGCTGCGTTCCACTTTGAATCCCTCTTCATTCCAGTCATTGTCATTCCAATTCAGAACAATCCGGAAGTTGCCTTCTGCACGGGCACTGACACCGCTTGGGCCGGTGATCTCTGTGCTGCGCGTGGATGCCATGGCCACATTTCCAGGCCCGCTGCTCCCCTTCCGGTTGTTGGCGGTAACCCGGTAACGATAGGCTGAACCAGACTCCAACCCTGTATCCACAAATCCAGACCGCTCTACGCCATTGGCTACAACACTCCAGCTTTCGCCATCATCCATGCTGCGCTCGACCGTGTAAGTGGAACGCTCATCCATTTCCAGGCTGATTTGCTGGTCCAATTCGCCGATCTCCCCCTCTAAATCCGCCACCCTCGCGATGCGGATTGCCTCTCGATCTGCAAAGGCACGCTCCATGGAATCTTTCATGGCGGAGTAGTCCACCGTTTGAACCCCCTGCATCGCAGATGTTCCCTCCTCAATCAGATTGAGCGGGAAGGCAGTCATGTATTCAATTTGTGCCTGACGGCATTCTACATCCGGCTTGGCCTTTACCGCCTCGCTCCATTTCGCGAAGTCCGAATTCAAATCCGAGACTGTCGCATCAATCGAAGCCGCCTCCTCAGCCACCACACCGGCCATATTGCCCAACGCTTTTTCCTTTAGAGCGGTCACACCAAAAAAGGCGCATCCCACCACTGCGACAGGAACCAAGCCAACAAAGACACTGAACAGTGACACAGGCAAGCCTGCCAGCAGCACCTTCAACACGTTGTCCCGCCCCATTCTGATGAGGGTCAGCATCTCATCCAATGGCCCATTGTCATGCTTATCCAAGATGTAGGTGGGCAGTACTGCAAGCGAAAGGAAGAGGACGAGGCACACGCCAATGCCGAGAATTCCCGCCGCATGGGCAGCATTAATCAGCAAGCCCATCAAGGGGTATCCGGCTGCAGGAATGGCACCGGAATAAGCCACCAAGTAGATGACGAGCAATACGGCAGCTGCAGCACCGACATACTTCATGCCTGTTTTTGCGCTGGCAATGCCGACTCCATGGTGATCTGCCCGCTTTTTACCCTGCACATCTCCAGTATCCTTCATCGAGGCGAGGACCCCCATGCCCCACAGGTATGGGACTTCAGCAAGTAGGATTCCCAAGAAGAGGAAGAGGTCCATTTCGAACCAACTCGCCAACCAATATCCAATTCCGACCAAAGACGCCACCAGGGTTGTGGTCCACCAACCAATGCGCATTCCTTCTCTGGAGAAACTGTCCCGGATGGTATGGTAAACGGTCTTGTAGATGCGCCAAGGCCACACAATCAGGTAATGCCAAACAACCTTCGCAATGAGGACCACGGGAACCACGATGACATTGCGCCAATACCACATGAATCCCTTGTTCCAGATCCACAATACGATACCGAGCAACCAGCGCACCAAGGCGATCATCCACTCGAAGAGCACCATGACCGCATACACGGCCGTAGCCACAGTGTTGTATGCAAAAGCCAACGGAGCCACCAACAAGAAGAGGGGGGTCCAATACCCTTTTAGTTTTGCGGAAAAGGCTTTGAAATCCAATAGCCAAGCAGGCTTATCGTCTCGGTAACTCTGAAAAAGCAATCCGAGTACGGCGAACAGCACCACGGGGGGTGCCACAGATAGAAGGAAGGTCATGAAAATTGATTTGCGTTTGCATAATCCAAGAATCTATCGATGAATGCAAGAAATATTATCAACAGCACAAGCCGTGTAAGCCGTTCTGTGGATTGATTGCAATCCGCTCACAATCAAATAATCACCACCAATTCTGCCTTGCTTTTCTCGGGCCAAGCTGCAAGTCAAGGGCGTCCTATTTCGAAGAAAGTCTGTGTATGCCACGCCCTGATCTTACCCATAAATCGCGGCCTGATTGTCACCGTTACTCAGGCCAGCTCGTCACCCTCAACCTCCCGGTCCTTTGGGCGCGGTGGATCAGGCCTCAAGATTGCAGTGACACCATGTTTTGTGTCTTGGACCCTGTCAAAGATGGGTGGCTGGGCAGGACTCTAGGCACTTGATTTCTAGTGGGAATTCCACTGAACGCAGCGGTTTGAGTGTGTGTCAAAGCTTCGATGTCGATGGCCTGCGTGGCCTAGGTTTGTATCCATGAATGCAGCGGGCAGAATCAGAGAGGCCACGGCCGGAGACGTTCCTAAGGCTTATGCCCTGATCCGGGAATTGGCGGAATACGAGCGGGCATTGGACCAGGTCAATATTGGCGAGGATACCTTACTGCAAGATGGTTTTGGGCCCAACCCGGCCTATGGTTTGCTCGTGGTAGAACCCGCAGACCGTGATGAGGTTGTGGGGGTGGCGCTGCATTATGAGAAATACAGCACATGGAACGGTCGGTGTCTGTTTCTGGAAGACTTGGTGGTGACCGAGGACGAGCGGGGAAGGGGATACGGCAAGCTCCTGTTTCAAGCAGTGGCTGCTGAGGCGGTGCGAAGAGGATGTGCTTACATGCAATGGCAAGTGTTGGATTGGAACACCCCAGCCATTGAGTTCTACAAGTCGCTGGATTCGGAAGTCAGCAGTGAATGGCTCAATGGCCGTTTGGAAGGAGAAGCGCTGCGGGCTTTGGCCCAAGGATCATGAAGCGTGAGGTCCACAAATTTGGTGGGGCGTCTGTGCGGGACGCCGAGGCGGTCCGGAACGTAGGGCGCATCGTACAAGGGTTGTGCGATCAAGGGATTCAACCGGTTGTGGTCGTCAGCGCGATGGCCAAGTCCACCAACGCCTTGGAGAAGGTGTGGAGGGGTCTTCCAGAAGGTGGAGCTGTGGAGGCACGCTGTGCTGCTGTGCTGGACTTTCACACCAATGTGGTGAGGGATTTGTCGCTTCCGGCGGCCCTGCTCCGCAAGGATGTGGCCGAACTTCTGTCTGTAGCCGAATCCTTGAACGGGAAGGCGATGGCAGACGCAAAAGGCTATGATGCCATCGTGGGTTTTGGAGAGCGCCTGTCCACGCGGATTGTCCATGCTCACCTGATGGAACTGGGTGTGCCCGCTCAGTGGCTATCGGCGTGGCACCTCATTCGGACCGACGAAACGCACCGCACCGCACAGGTCGACTTGTCCAGCACAGGAGAGGCTATTCGGCGCGCATTGTCGGCAATGGGCGGTGGCTTGGCGGTCACCCAAGGGTTTGTGGGAGGAACGTTGGGTGGCATACCGACCACGTTGGGCAGAGAAGGTTCAGATTATAGCGGGGCATTGCTCGCGGAGGCATGGGGCGCGGAGCGCCTCGTGGTTTGGAAGGACGTCGAAGGTGTGATGACAGGAGATCCGAGACGCTGGCCTTCCGCCCAAAAAATCGAACGGCTCGACCATGGGACAGCAGAAAGGATGAGTCAGGCCGGAGCAGGCATTCTGCATCCCGCAACCATGGCTCCGCTTCAGCGTGCCGATATCCCCTTGGAGGTCCGCAGCTTTCAGCAGCCCGAAGCAACGGGGACGGTGATCGAAGGACAAACGGCACCACTTGGATTGCCCTTGCTGTGGGCGTTTGGTTCCGGCATATCAGGAGAAGAAGAGGTGCGCTGCCTCACCAACCATCCCGATGCAGCCCTCGCAGAGTGGAATGCCGTTTTTCCGGACCGGTCGGCCGCTTCTTCTGTGGCCGACCCAAACATTCCGGGCTGCATTCGTTTGGTTTTTTGACAGGCATCAACCCCAAACAGGAGGACAAAAAAAAGCCAGTTCATGAGGGAACCGGCTTTCGCTGCAAGGTGCAGAGGTGTCAGTATTCGTCTTCATTAAAGAAGAAGTCTTCCTTTGACGGATAGTCCGGCCAGATGTCTTCAATGGTGTCGTAAGTCTCCTGATCGTCTTCAATGTGCTGAAGGTTCTCCACCACTTCTAGGGGGGCACCGGTACGCATAGCGAAGTCAATCAGCTCGTCCTTTGTGGCGGGCCAAGGAGCGTCTTCGAGGTAGGAGGCTAATTCAAGTGTCCAATACATGGTGTGTCACATTTGGGCGCGGCAAAAGTAACCGAGTCTCAATACTGTGCAAGCCTTACGCAAAATCAGCGCAAAATGTTTGGCTCAGGAGCTAGGATTCGTGTCACGGGGCCACTTTTCTTCCACTGTACCCTCTGAATGCGCTGCCCAGCGACCGAGTGTAAAAAAGGCGTCACTCAGCCGATTCAGGTAGCGCATAGCGTCGGCCGACTGCACAACGAGCCGGTCCAAAGCGACAGCGCGGCGCTCTGCCCTGCGACAAACCGTGCGGGCCACGTGGCATGCGGAGACGGCAGGCGAACCGCCGGGGAGCACAAAGTGGCGCAGAGGCGGGAGGTCTTTCTCCATCCCGTCGATCCAATGCTCCAGGCCTTCAACATCTGACGCATCCACCATGGGCTGGCCTTCGCGCGGCCCATTGGGATCGGCAAACATGCCGCCAATGCGAAACAAATGATCCTGGATTTTTCGAAATTCTTCTTGCTGTGGAGCCAAAGTGGCGTGATCGAGCAAGACACCGACGACAGCATTGAGTTCGTCTATCGTGCCATAAGCTTCGATTCGGGCGTCATCCTTGTGGACACGAGAGCCATCGAACAGAGAGGTTTCACCTCCATCTCCGGTGCGGGTATAAATGCGCATGCTGCAAAGGTGCACTTAGAAACACAACCGATGTCAAGGCAGGGTCAGGGATGCGGGTGACCCATTACCTTCGTTGGGTGGATGTGGAAAAGCAAAGCCGTTACGACAGGGCCTATTTGAGGATGGCCCGTGAATGGGCCGCCTTGTCCCACTGTCAGCGCAAGCAAGTGGGCGCGCTGATTGTGCGCGAGGGCATGATCGTCTCCGATGGCTACAACGGCACGCCGAGTGGCATGCCCAATGCCTGCGAGAATGCAGAGGGAGAAACCCATTGGTACGTGCTGCATGCCGAAGCCAATGCCATCACCAAGCTGGCAAGGTCCTCACACACCGCCAAGGGCGCCACGCTCTACATCACCTTATCGCCGTGTCGTGAATGCGCCAAGCTCATTCATCAAGTCGGCATTCGTCGGCTGGTCTATATCGACGCCTACAAGGACGATTCCGGTTTGAAGTTCTTGAACCAAGCAGGCGTTCAAACTGTACGTTACACGGATGTCCAATAACCGACCACCTGTCCCGCGCGCCTGGATGCCCTTGGCACTCGGGGTTGCCCTCATGTTAGGAGCTTACTTGGGTCGGGGGCTTCATGGAGAGCAGGCAATTTGGAGCCTTCAGGGACGTGAATATGCGCCTACAGGACAGGTGCTGACCTCTGTGTTGGACCGCATCGACCGCATGTATGTGGACCCAGTGGACCGGTCGAGGTTAACTGAAGTGGCGATCGATGCCATCTTGGATGAACTGGACCCGCACAGCGACTGGTTTAGCAGCGCCGAACTTGCAGCTATGGCGGAGCCGATGGAAGGCAACTTCGAGGGCATCGGCGTGGAATTTCTACTCCAGAATGACACCATCATGGTGGTCACTCCCATTCCAGGCGGACCAAGTGCTGAAGCCGGCGTATTGGCTGGCGACCGCATTGTGGAGGTGGACGACTCCGTGATTGCGGGTACGGGATTGACCAACTCCAAAGTCATGGAGCTGCTCAAAGGTCCCGCGGGAACGAACGTCCGATTGGGGCTGTTCCGTCCGGGCCGAACCACATCGGATTCTGTGGATGTGAGCATTCGGAGAGGGCGCATCCCCATTCACAGCGTGGTGTCTGCAGAGGTTCTTGGCGATGTCGGTTACATCAAGGTCATCCGTTTTGCGCGCAACACCCATGAAGAGTTCGAACAAGCCCTCTTCGCATTGCGCGATGCCGGGGCCCAGCGCTTTGTGTTGGATTTACGGGGCAACGGCGGAGGCTACTTGCATGCTGCGGTGCCGATGGTAGAGCATTTCTTGGAAAAGGGAGACCTCGTTGTCTACACGGAAGGGACCGCCCAGCCCAGGCGCGATTACCTGACCGACCGCCCCGGTGCTTTCCGCAAGGAACCGCTGGTCATCATGGTCGATGAAGGCAGTGCCTCTGCGAGCGAAATTTTTGCAGGTGCGATTCAGGACCACGACCGCGGAGTGGTGGTTGGACGCCGAACCTTTGGAAAAGGACTGGTCCAGGAGGAGTTTCCGGTGGCGGACCGCGGTGCCTTGAGGTTGACGGTGGCCCGTTACTACACGCCGAGCGGCCGTTCGATTCAGCGTCCCTATGGCAATGGGGTCGACTATGAACAGGAATGGCGCGAGCGCGAGGAGCGGGGAGAATACCTCGTGGAAGACAGCGTGTATCGGGTGGATTCATTGGCCTTTCTGACCCGCTCTGGCCGCACAGTATTTGGAGGTGGAGGCATTGCGCCAGACGTCTTTGTGCCCTTGGATACCGGGAGTTATCCCGCGTCTTTCAGAGAGCTCGTTTACGCAGGTCGCATTCGGGAACACGCTTTTCAACTCACGGAAGAAAAGCGGCCCGAGCTTGTGGCTATGGGCGGTGTGTCGGCCTTCTTGGAACAGGTCGAAAGGGGCTATGACCTTGGGGTCGCAGCACTGATCGACGAAACATACCTTCCAGAAGAAGGGCGCGCCCGTGCCACAGTTCTGACCCGCAGAAGAATCGTTGAGCGCGTTGCGCACAACGTGTGGGGCGAGTCTGCAGGCCACCGGTCTTCTTTGGATTGGGACGATGAATGGAAAGCAGCACAAGACGTATTTGAAGAGATCGCTGCAGTGTTGGCACCAGAACCCGCGCCCCCACCGGCTACAGAGCCCGATCAGAACGACTAAATTCGCATTCCGAAGAACCCCTCAATATCCACACCATGTCATTTGAACTCCCCGCACTTCCATACGCCTACGACGCCCTCGAGCCTCACATCGACGCGCGCACCATGGAAATTCACCACGGCAAGCACCACGCCGGATACACCGCCAAGCTGAATGCGGCCATCGAAGGCACTGACCTCGCCGGTAAATCCATCGAAGAACTGTGCGGTCAGCACGCTGACAACGGTGCTGTGCGCAACAATGGTGGAGGATACTACAACCACAACATGTTCTGGACGAGCATGTCTCCCAATGGAGGAGGTGCACCTAGCGGTGATCTCGGTGCCGCCATCGACGCTGCCTTTGGCAGCTACGACGGATTTAAAGAGGCCTTTGCTGCAGCCGCCGCGACCCGCTTTGGTAGCGGATGGGCTTGGCTCTGCGTGAAAGGTGGCGCCCTCGAAGTGTGCTCATCTGCCAACCAGGACAACCCCCTGATGAACGGCGTGGGATGCGGTGGATTCCCCATCCTTGGTCTTGACGTTTGGGAGCACGCCTACTACTTGAACTACCAGAACCGCCGTCCCGATTACATCGCGGCGTTCTTCAATGTCATTGATTGGAACGCCATCTCCGAGCGTTTCGCCGCTGCACGCGGCTAATGTCTAGCCTGAGCCGCATGCGATACCTGATCCTCGTCGCGGGCGGCACAGGCACCCGCATGAACCGGCCGGTCGCCAAGCAGTTTTTACCGCTTGGGGGCCGGCCGGTTATCGTGCATACCCTCACCAGGTTCCGGGAAGCCTACCCCGATTTGTACATCGTGCTGGTGCTTCACGAGAGTCTGCACCCAGCTTGGGAAGAGGTGGTCACAGCCCATCCTGAAGCTCGGGTTGATCGGGTGGTCAATGGAGGGGCAGAGCGCTTTCACTCCGTGCGCGAGGGCATGGCAGCCTTGCCCGAAGGAACCGGGTGGGTGGGCATCCACGATGCAGTGCGCCCTTTTGCAGAAGTGGACACCATTCGACGGTGCTATGAGGCCGCGGAGAAGAGCGGTGCTGCGATTCCGGTTGTCCCGGTCAAAGACACCATTCGCCATGTGGGGGAGCAGGGGAGTGCGCCACTCAACCGTGCAGCACTGCGCGCTGTGCAAACACCACAGGTCTTTTCCTTACCCCGTCTGCGCGTGGCGTACGAAGTGGGCTATCAACCTCACTTCACCGATGACGCATCGGTGTGGGAGTTTGGGGGAAGTGATGTGACCTTGGTGGACGGTGACCTCCACAACATCAAAATCACCACGCCAGAAGATTTGTTGAGCGCAGAGGCCTTCCTCAGCCTGCGCGATGCGCCGAATCAGGCATAAGACGGTGGTAAGCCAGGAGGGTGGCCGCGGTCAATGTCACACTCACCAAGACGGTCCAAGTCTCTATTTCGAACAGGTCTTCGGTCATGCTGCCCGTGTACCACAGGGTAACAGCCGCCCCTGCGTTGTTGACGAAGTGTGCCAACATTCCCGGCAATAGGCTTCCACTGCGGTACGCGAACCACCCAAAAAGCGCTCCGAGAAAAACGCGGGGCAAGAATCCATAGAATTGAAAGTGGATGGCGCTAAAGATGACAGAGGCGATGGCGATCCCGACCCACGGCTTTCCGGTGGCCTTGATCAGCAAGGGCTGCAATGCCCCTCTAAAGGCCAACTCCTCGAAAACTGCAGGCACCAGCGCAACGCTGAGGATCACAATGATGCGGCGGTTGCCTTCTGCAGTGACCAAGAAAGTGGTCACCTCTTCGAGCATCGCCTCGATGGGTTTGAAGATGGCCTCCAAAGCGGAGCCTTCGGGGATGGCCCACACATTCCACTCGTACAGCATGGCCATTACAGGCGCAGACAACAGTGTAGCGAGCACCACCACCAACAAGCCCAAGGGCGCCAATGCGCGGGGTGAGGCGCCGAGTCCGACCGGGACGGATCGCTTCCACAGTACAGCGGCGATCGCTACGGCCCCCCCAAAACCAAGGGACTGACTGATCAGGTTTTGAAGGTGCAATTGCCACCATTCGCTTGCGCTGGAGGGCAAGGGCCCACCGGGCATGGTGCTCACGGCCTCAGAGAAAAAGAGGGGGGTGAGCATTGCAGCCATGACGGAGGCCGTAACGGAGCATACAAAGACGAGCCCGAGGAAGATGAGCGCCCGACTGAGCGCTTGGATGCGTTCGCTATTCACACTGTGAATCTAAGCGTTGGAGATGCCGTCTGAATAGGTTTCGGCCACCTTGTCGAGTTCCGCATGAAGTGCGGCTGGACTTTCCTCGGTGACCAAGACCAATCGGTGTTGCTTGAAGTGGGCCAAGCCCCGGAAATAGTTCGCGTAGTGCCGCCTCATTTCCACCACGCCGAGCCGTTCGCCCTTCCATTCAAGGCTATGCACCAGGTGGGCCCGAGCTGCTTCCACCCTGTCGGAAACTGTGGGGGCGGCCAGGTGCTCTCCCGTCGCGAAGAAGTGCTTGATCTCATCGAAGATCCAGGGGTTTCCAATGCTCCCTCTGCCAATCATGATGCCGTCGACGCCATATTCTTTGCGGTAAGCAAGCGCCTTTTCTGGGGTGTCGATGTCGCCATTGCCAAAGACGGGAATGTGCATGTTGGGGTTCTCTTTGACGGCCCGAATCAACGACCAGTCGGCTTCACCCTTGTACATCTGAGCGCGGGTGCGGCCGTGGATGGAAATGGCCTGGATGCCCACGTCTTGAAGCCGTTCTGCCACTTCTACGATGTACTTAGAGTTGTCGTCCCACCCCAGGCGGGTCTTCACCGTTACCGGAAGGTCAACGGCCTCTACTATCTCCTTGGTCATGGAGACCATTTTGGGAATGTCTTGCAGGATTCCAGCACCAGCACCTTTGCAGGCGACCTTCTTGACCGGGCAACCGTAGTTGATGTCGAGCACATCGGGCCCAGACGCCGCTGTGATCTCGGCAGCACGGCGCATGGAGTCGATTTCGGACCCAAAAATCTGTATGCCGACGGGCCTTTCTTTTTCGTAGATATCGAGTTTTTGCCTGCTTTTGACCGCGTCACGAATCAGTCCTTCTGAGCTGATGAACTCCGTGTACATCATATCCGCACCGTGCTTTTTGCACAGGGTACGGAAGGGGGGATCGCTCACATCCTCCATGGGGGCCAGGAGGAGGGGGAATTCACCGAGTTCTACAGAGCCAATGCGGACCATGGTGCAAAATTAGCCCGCATCGGGCACGATGCGACGAACGAGGTACGCCACCATGACAGCGCTAAAAGTGCCTCCCACGCCCAAGACCACGGCGGCCACCCCCAATACGTCGGTGGCATGCAGCGCAACAGGGTAGGCAGGCACCATCGCGCCTTCCAATCTAACCAGCCCATAGTGGTCTTGCAGGAGCACAAGCGCCACCCCGATGCCAATGCCCGATGCGGCACCCACTGCATTGATCAAGAGTCCTTGCCAGCTAAATACCTGCCGAACTTCGCGTCCAGTCATGCCCATCGCGGTCAGGGTGGCCACATCGCGGCGCTTGTCCAAGAGCAGCATGGTCAAAGCGGCGAGAATGTTAAAGGCGGCGACCACTAGAATGAAGCTCAGAATCGCAAACGTGGCCCATTTCTCGGCCCGACTGGTGGCGTGAATCAGGGCATTCTTTTCCCGTCGGGTCCGGGTTTTGAGTGTGGGCGGCAGCAAGCCGTCCAAGGCAGCACGTAACTGGTCTTGGCTCCAGCCAGCAGCAGGAACCACTTCGATGCGGGATATGCTTTGGGGCCTTTGAAGCACTTCTTGAGCAAAGCCAAGGCTCCCCACGATGGTTCGGGCATCAATGTCAGCATTGATGGAGAACGTACCACAAACAGGAAGTCTTCCCGAAACCATCATGCTTTCGGCACCACCATCGAGCAAACTGCGGCCTTTCATAGAACCCAAGCTGCGGCCTCGTTTGGGAGCCGCCACCGTCAAGGTGACCGGGGCGTCGGCTTCGAAAGGCAAGCGCATCTGGCGTGCAATGCCCAGCCCCACATACCCACAAGGCATACCCAAGGTGTCTTCGCGCAGGAGCCCTCCGCGAATCAGGCGTTGCCCCAAACCCGTGTAGCGGGCGTGTGCGAGATCGAACCCCAGCAGCGTGCACACCCTTGGCTCACCTTGTCGCCGGACGACCACGTCTTGTTCCAACACGCCCCCAGCGTGGGCGATGCCAGGGTGCGCTTGGAGGCTGTCGACCCATGCCGCTGCAATGGTGCGGCCTTCGGTGGGCAGTACCGCCAACTCCGTATCCAAGCTCGAAAACAGGTCTTCCACGAGGTCTTCGATGCCGTTGAAGGCACTGAGAATGGCGATCATGGCCGCGGCAACTGCTGCGACCACAAACACCGAGATGCCCGAAACCAAATGGATCAAGCGCTGCGATTTCCGGGACCAGAGATACCGGCGGGCGATGCGAAACGGTACGTTCACCTGGCCAAATTAGGTTTCAGCGTCGAGGGGAGTTGACTTTGGTTTCATATCGCCGGTTTATTTCGACATGACGCTTATGCCCTCCGTCCGATCACAGACTTCATTTTGTTGTTGGGGCCTTCGGTTTGCCCTGTGTGCCGGGAGCGATCAACTGCCCTTGAGCAGTCCGTCGATTTCCTCATAGTGGTCAAGGCTGTCATCGAGGAAAAACCGCAGCTCGGGCATTTTGCGCAAATGCTTGCCCACTTTTCCGGCGAGTTTTTTCCGAATGAAAAACCCCTCAGCCTGGACCAGTGCCAACCCTTCTTCGGGCTTGCCCACCGAAGCGATGGGCATGAAGCTCAGGTAGACCCGCGCCAGGGAGAGGTCAGGGGTCAAGCGAACCGTTGTGACGGTGATGAAATGACCGCCGAAGCGCAATGAAGACTCCTGCTGGAGCAGACTTCCAATTTCTTTTTGAAGCAGCGCCGCGAGGCGTTCCTGTCGAATTCCAGCCATGGTTCAGTTGATGCGAATTTTCTGCCGCCGTCCGTCGGACAAGGTGGCGATGATGATGCCTCCCGTCCGGGGAACGGTGCATGGCAAAGCACAGTTCAGGGGCCCCAGAGAACGCCCCATGAGGTCTTGTAAAGTCACAGAGGCGGGAGGCCTGGGCCCGACCCAACTCAATTGTCCTCCTTTGACCACCAGCCGACCGACAGGCGCACGAACCGCCTCCACACCATTTGTGGCCAAGCTGTCGGGACAACCGGAGTGAGCCGGCAGCCATGTGGTGTCCATTTGGAAGTCGTGGCGGAGTGCACCTGCTTGGGTGAAGCAGGCAGCGTGTGGATCCCAGTCCGCGATACAGAGATAGGCGGCGGGCCCCATCGGGCCGTTTTCCGAGCCGATGCCCTCGATCCAATATTCCACGAAGTTTTCGTTATCGGGCAGCAGCTGCAGGGTCAACCTCCGGCTCACCGTGCCATCTGTCCAAGTAAAGGGCTCCACAGCGGTGCAGGTGATGTCCGCCCAATCGCAATTTGGCGCCACCATCGTATCGCCCGGTTCCATTCCAAAATCGAACCAAAGTGTGCCCGGATCCAAGTCAAGGTCCCAGCGCATCCAAACTTGCCCCGCATCGGAGTCTTCATGAAACCAACCCGCCAGTCCGGAACTGGGGTTTCCCTCGTATTGGATGGCGAGTCTGTGCCACAGTGTCCCATCCCCAATGACGGTGTCGCTTTCGATAGAATACGTAACAGGAGTGGGCAGCCAGCCCCCCTCTACACCGCACCAAGTCCGGTTTTCCTCCAGCATGGGGAGATAAGCGTCCTGGGCAACAGCCGCAGAGCAAGCACCCAACATCGCCGCAAGTAAAATGAACACGCGCATGGTCAATACAGAAAGTGGTTGTGTGGAAAACGCTGCACATGCAGCTCGCGCACTTCGGCATAAATCACCTCACGCATGCTGTCCATGCCTTCCTTGGTTTTTGCGGAGATGAACAGCACAGGGCCATCGTGGTCCGCAAACCTGCGCCTCAGGCCTTCGATCAACATTTCCCGGTCGACCTCTCCATTGGGGTCGCTCAACTGGTCGATTTTATTGAACAACAGCATGGTCCGCTGTGCGCCTGCCCCGATGCCAGCGAGGGTTTCTTCGACCACACGCAGCTGGTCTTCAAACTGCGGATGCGACACGTCGACAACGTGGACCAACAGGTCGCTCTCTCGGGTCTCATCGAGGGTGCTCTTGAAGCTCTCCACCAGTTGGTGAGGCAGCTTGCGTATGAAGCCGACGGTGTCGCTGAGCAGGAAGGGCAGGTTGTGCACGACCACCTTGCGCACCGTAGTGTCGAGTGTTGCGAAAAGTTTGTCCTCGGCGAAGACCTCCGACTTGGCGAGCCGGTTCATCAGCGTGGACTTCCCCGCATTGGTGTAGCCTACGAGGGCCACGCGCACGAGCGCACCTCTGTTGCCGCGTTGGGTGGCCATTTGCCGGTCGATGGCGCCCAAATCCTTCTTGAGGGCCGCAATGCGGTCGCGGATAATCCGCCGGTCCGTCTCGATTTCCTTCTCTCCGGGACCTTTCATGCCGATGCCCCCTTTTTGCTTTTGGAGGTGCGTCCACATGTTGGTCAGGCGGGGGAGCAGGTATTGATACTGTGCCAGTTCCACCTGCGTCTTGGCGTGAGCCGTGCGGGCGCGCTGGGCGAAGATGTCCAGGATAAGGTTCGCCCGGTCCAGGACCTTGGTCTCCGGCAGGGCCTCGCCCAGGTTGCGAAGTTGGGAAGGGCTGAGCTCGTCATCGAAGATGAGCAAGTCGATGTCGTGCTCTTCGATGTACTCCGTGATTTCCTGAAACTTCCCCTTGCCCACAAAGGTTCGGACGTCGGGGTGGTCCAGCGACTGGGTGAACGTGCAGATGGTTTCCGCATGGGCTGTTCGGGCCAGGAATTCGAGTTCATCGAGGTATTCGGCCAACAGCTCTCTGGGCTGGTCCCGGGTAATGAGACCGACCAAAACCGCCCTCTCGGGCTTGCCGTCTTTTCGTGCAAGGGGCTTCTCCAGCATTACTCTCGGAAACGTTCAATGTACTGGGCGACGGCTTTGATTTCAGCCCGGTTCAGAATGTCCTTTTGGCCGGGCATGGTGCCTTTACCATAGGTAATCAGGGCCACGCGCTCCTCCATTGACAGGACCGAAGTGCTCAAGTCCGGAGACTTGGAGGCCATTAAGCGGCCATCCTCACCGTGGCACAGTGAGCATTTGCGGATGTACAAAGCCCTGGCCTGCACCTCGCTGACGCCGGCTGAGTCGGCCGCTGCATCAGGGGCACTGTTGCTGCCGCAGCCCACTGTAAGGAGCGCTGTGACCAACACAAAGAAGGGCAATGGGAAAGGTCTCACAACCAGCCGTATGCTTCGAATCCTGCCCGGAAAGGCCAGGGAATACTGGAAAGGATGAGGACCAATGAGATGGTGAACCAAATGGCTTGGCGGCGGAACTTGGTCCGGTCATCATCGGCGCGCTTGGCGAGGCTGTGTCCCAGGGTGCCGAGGACCACTGCGATCAGCATGGTGGCCATGTGCTCCAAGGAAAAGAAACGCATAATGGTATTGGCCATGGCGTCAGCATTGCCCAACATGGTGCTCCAGCCTTTGCCGAAATACAAGGCAAAGCCCAAGACGAGCTGAAGGTGCAAGGAGATCATGGTGAACAGCCCACGCTTATAGTCGGCACTGCTAAAACTGCGTCCAGAAGACATGCCAGAGAAGGCCTTGACAATGGAGAGCAGCATAAGAACGAGGACGACCCATCGAAGGGCGCCGTGGAGGTGTTGGATTCCGGTCAACATGTGACGAAGATACGGGGGTACCTTGCGCTCATGCGTCTTGATTTGAAAGGAAAACACGCCCTCGTCTGTGGGGCGTCGCAAGGAATAGGTTGGGCAGCGGCCAAAGAGCTCGCGGATTTGGGTGCGCGGTGCACCTTGATGGCCCGGAATCCAGAGCGGTTGGAGGCCGCAGCTAAAGAGCTCCCGGGCACTGGTCATGGCATTGCCGTAGCTGATTTTACCCAACCGGATGCCGTGAGTGAGGCCGCAAAAAAGGTGATGGAGCAGGGCCCGGTTGACATCCTCATCAACAATACCGGCGGCCCTCCGGGCGGTCCGGCTCATGCAGCGGATACCCAGGCTTACCTCGCCGCCTTCACCCAACACCTCATGTGCAACCAACGGTTGGTCCAGGCGGTGTTGCCGGGCATGAGGGCAGCCGGTGGCGGACGCATTGTCAACGTGATTTCTACATCGGTCAAGCAGCCGCTTGACGGTCTTGGGGTCTCCAATACGGTCCGCGGCGCGGTCGCCAATTGGGCAAAGACGCTGGCCAATGAACTCGGCCCCGATGGAATTACCGTGAACAACGTATTGCCCGGAGCGACACGCACGGCACGTTTGGATCAAATCGCAGAGGCCAAGGCGGCCAAAACCGGCCAGTCCCCGGCCGAAGTACTCGAAGGCATGGCGCAAGCCGTTCCCTTGCGGCGCTTGGGCGAGGCGGAGGAGATTGGCGCGGCGATTGCCTTCTTGTGCAGCCCTGCAGCAGCTTACATCAGCGGCATCAATTTGCCGGTGGATGGCGGCCGCACGCGTTCGCTCTAAGGCCTGAGCAAAAAAGTGAAGGTTCATCACCATGAACCGCTGATAAAGTTCATCCTGTGGATTGCCAATTCCACACCGCTGAAAGTTACTTTCGCACCGTACGTCAATCGAAACGTCACCTTACGTCCCATGGAGCACCCGAGTGTCCAGGCGTTTATGGCTGAAGCCCAACGCCGCAATCCGAATGAGCCTGAGTTTTTGCAGGCCGTAGAAGAGGTCGCAGAGACCGTCATTCCTTTCATTGAGAGTAACCCCAAATACCAAGGCCATGCCCTTTTGGAGCGCATGATCGAGCCTGAACGTGTGATTTCTTTCCGCGTTCCTTGGACCGATGATGCGGGTCAAATACAGGTGAACCGAGGCTATCGTGTGGAGTTCAACTCAGCCATTGGCCCCTATAAGGGCGGCCTGAGGTTTCATCCGAGTGTGAACCTGAGTATTCTCAAGTTCCTGGGCTTCGAGCAGGTCTTCAAGAACTCCCTGACCACGCTGCCTATGGGTGGCGGCAAGGGGGGGTCTGATTTTGACCCAAAAGGCAAAACGGACGCCGAAGTGATGCGTTTTTGCCAAAGCTTTATGACCGAATTGAGCCGGCACATTGGTCCCGATACAGATGTCCCCGCTGGAGACATTGGTGTGGGCGGCCGTGAGATTGGTTACATGTTTGGCCAGTACAAGCGCCTGCGCAATGAATTTACCGGCGTCCTAACGGGCAAGAAGCCGGCCTGGGGTGGATCATTGATTCGTCCAGAGGCGACGGGATATGGCGCGACTTATTTCATGTCCGAAATGCTCGCCCTCAAAGAGGAGTCTATCGACGGCAAGACCGTGGTCATCAGCGGCTCAGGAAACGTGGCGTTGCACGCAGCCGAAAAGTGCATGCGCCTAGGCGGCAAGGTGGTGGCCTTGAGCGACAGCAAGGGCAGTATCTACGATCCCGCAGGATTAACGGAGGAAAAACTGGCTTGGCTCAAGGACCTCAAAGAAGTGCGCCGTGGGCGCATTTCGGAGTACGCCGAGGCACACGATGGGGTGACTTTCCGCGCCGGACAAGACCCCTGGGACTTGCCGTGCGACCTGGCATTTCCCTGCGCCACACAGAACGAACTGGATGGAGCAGAAGCCCAAACCCTCGTGGCAAATGGCTGCAAAGCGGTAGCAGAGGGGGCCAATATGCCCTGCACACCTGAAGCCGTGGAGTGCTTCCAGAAAGCGGGTGTCATGTTTGCACCGGGCAAGGCTTCCAATGCGGGAGGTGTGGCCACATCAGGTTTAGAAATGTCCCAGAACAGTTTGCGAATGTCTTGGACTGCAGAAGAGGTCGACGGTCACCTTCAGCGCATCATGAAGGACATCCACGCCCAATGTGTCCTCTATGGTCAGACGGGCGAAGGTTCAGTGGATTACGTGCGCGGAGCCAACATCGCGGGATTTGTCAAGGTTGCCGAGGCCATGATTGATCAAGGCGTGGTGTAACCGGTTCTGACGGACTGTAGTCCGATGATGACAAAAAGAGTGAAGTCTGCTCCTACGGTATAACAGAGAGTACCACGCTACGTTTGTTCTGTCAACGGCACGCATTCAAGCCGTTGGTGCCACGAGACAAGCGTGGCTGGCAAGCAATTTGGTTAAGTGAAGCGCCCTGGAAACGTCCGGGGCGCTTTCGTTTTTGCGCCCTTTTTAATACACATTTCGCAACGTAGGCATCGCCCCACATCAAGCCCTCCCCCGTCTCTTACAGCCTGTCTCAACCTCGGTTTCTAAGTTTGTTTTGTCAACGGTACGCATTCAAGCCGTTGGTGCCACGTGGCAAGCGTGGCTGGCAAGCAATTTGGTTAATTAAAGCGCCCTGGAAACGTCCGGGGCGCTTTCATTTTAGGGGGGAGAAGTCACTCAGGCGTCGGCACACAACTCAACCAGCACCTTCGCCGTATCGCTGGGGTGGAGAAAGGCAATGCGTTTCCCATCGGCTCCCGGCTTGGGGCCGGTGACCACACGATAGCCCTTTTCAGTGAGCCTTGCGAGTTCGGCTTCGAGGTCGTCTACAAGAAAAGCGACGTGGTGCAGTCCTGCGCCGCGGTTCTGAAGGTGGCGCGCAATGGCGCTGTCGGGTGAAGTGGGCACCAAAAGCTCCACCTTGGATTCGCCGGCCTGAAAAAAGGAGGTCAGTACAGCCTCTCCCATCACCTCTTCCCGTTTATATGAGGGGCTGCCCAATACTTCACCAAAGATCTTTTCGGCCGCCTCCAGGTCTTCTACGGCAATGCCAATGTGCTCGAGCTTCTTCATGCTGGAGTGTTGGGCAATCGCTCTGCGGCCAAGGACAGGGCGTGCTGTGCAACTTCGTCGCTGTCCCAGCAGGTCTCTATGTCTTCACGGTTCATGACTTCTTCCATAATGCGATCTTGAATAGCACCAAGTGCCAATGCCTCATGGTAGGGCAAATGGGAAAAAGTGACCATAGAGTACAGTGGCGTCCAATGGTCGGGAAACCGCTCGGTCAGTCGGCGCTC
Source organism: uncultured Flavobacteriales bacterium (assembly GCA_905478795.1). GTDB lineage: Bacteria > Bacteroidota > Bacteroidia > Flavobacteriales_D > Sanyastnellaceae > UBA8752. Next base: position 39,248 of record CAJQJX010000011.1, on the reverse strand, counting down.
GATGCGCTTGCGCAGTAAAAAGCGAGCATCGCCTGTTTTGTCACGCATTTCAATGAAGTTCCGCAGTGCCAAATCTCCAATTGCATCGCCATTGGGCTTGCGGTCGCGACCGAAGTCGGCAAAAAGGCCAACCCAGTTTTCTGAATCCGAAGCCCCTTCACGGGCATCCAACATATCGGCGAGAACACGCACGTCTTCAAAGCCGCTGTTCATCCCTTGGCCGTAAAACGGAACAATGGCATGGGCGGCATCACCAAGGAGTACAATGCGCTCACCGTGGTTCCAAGGGTTGCAACGCGTAGTGACCAAAGAGCTGGTCGGGTGGGTTGCCCAATCGCCTTCAAAGTCTGGCAGGTGCTCCAGCACATCGGGGAAGTGCTGTTCGAAATAACCACGAGCCGCCTTGGGGTCTTCGATGCCGGAAAAGGCGTCTTTGCCTTCGTACGGGGCGAACAGCGTGCAGGTAAAAGTGCGGTCGGGATTCGGCAAGGCCATGAGCATGAAGTGCCCGCGTGGCCAAATGTGCAGCGCCTCAGGGTCGATGGCAAAGTCACCATTGGAATTGGGGGGCATGGCGACCTCTTTGTAGCCGTGCTCCAGATAGAACTGGCTAAAATCAAACCGGTCTGTTCGCATCATCCGCGACCGTACCGCACTGAAGGCACCGTCTGTCCCAAAAACCCGACTGTGCCCGATGGTCTGGCCGTCGCGGAAGTGCAACGTCACTTGGTCATCCGTTTCGGAAAAATCTTGGAGTGCGTGGTCAAACTGGACCTGAACCAAGCCGGTGGCTTCGGCCTCTTCCAAGAGGATCCGATTGAGCGGGCCGCGCGCTACAGAATAGATGCACTCATCGTCGCCGAATCGACCGCGTCCGGGCAGTCCATAGGGTTGATAGGTGAGCACACCCGCTTGATTGTGCATGCAACGGGCTTTGACCGGCATGGCGATTTGGCGAACAGCCTCGAGTGCGCCGGCGATCTCAAGGGCGCGCCAACCCCGTTCGCTCAAGGCAAGGTTGATGGAGCGGCCTGCGGCATCGCCCACTTTACGCGGGTCTGAGCGGCGCTCGTATACGGTCACACTGTGGCCCCGGTTGGCTAAAACCAAAGCCAGTAAGCTTCCTACAAGCCCTGCGCCAACGACGGCTATAGATGGTCCCTTTTCGGGGGTCATGCGTCGAGGGCCTGTGCCAAATCGTCGATGAGGTCTTCCGGATCTTCCACGCCACAGCTGATGCGGATCAGGCTGTCATTGATGCCGAGCAGAGCACGCTGGTCCGCAGGCACGGAAGCGTGCGTCATGAGGGCAGGGTGCTCAATGAGGCTCTCCACGCCACCGAGGGACTCGGCCAATGCGAACACCTTGGTCGATTCGCACACCTTGCGGGAGGCGGCCAAGCTGTCATCAGTGAGGGTAAAGCTGATCATGCCTCCAAAATCGCTCATTTGGCGGGCGGCCACATCGTGGTTGGGAGACGTGGTTCGTCCGGGCCAATAGACCGTGTCCACCTTGGGGTGGGCTTCGAGCCATTCGGCCACAGCCCGCCCGTTGATGCAGTGCTGGCGCACGCGCACGCCCAAAGTCTTAATGCCCCTCAAGACCAGGAAGCAGTCCATGGGGCCAGGAACAGCGCCGACGTTGTTTTGCAGGGTGCGCAAGGCGGCATCAGTCTCGTCATCCTTGGTCATCAGGGCGCCCATTACAACGTCCGAGTGTCCTCCGAGGTACTTGGTCACACTGTGCATCACGATGTCAGCGCCGCATTCGAGGGGGCGTTGCAAGGCGGGAGTAGCGAAGGTGTTGTCCACCGCCAATTTTGCGGGGTGTCCTTCCAATACATTGGCCACAGCTGCGATGTCTGTGATGCGCAATAAGGGATTCGTGGGCGTCTCCAGCCACACCAATCGGGTACGCTCATTGAGGGCAGCAGCTACATTCGCCGCATCTTGGGTATCCACAAAGTGGAAATGGATGCCAAGGGGGGCATAATGCGTGGTAAACAAGCGGCGTGTTCCGCCATAGAGGTCGTCTCCTGCGATCACTTCATCGCCGGGGCGCAATGTCATGAGAACGGCGTCTACCGCAGCCAGACCACTGGAAAAGGCCAGGCCGTGAAGCCCTCCTTCCAGCGCTGCAAACGCCGATTCGAGTGCATCCCGAGTAGGGTTTGAAGACCGGCTGTATTCGTAGCCTTTGTGCTGGCCAATGCCTTCCTGAACATATGTAGAAGACATATAGACAGGGGTCATGATGGCTCCTGTGCTCGGGTCAGGTTTCACACCGGCATGAACGGCCAGTGTGCTGAATCCTTGCGCTTTTTTCTCGTTCGACATGTCGCAAAGGTCGCAACTCCGACCCTACTCTGAGCGGCGTGTTCGCCTCAACCATCCGGGAATCACCAACACCCCCAACAAGAGGTAGATAAAATGAGTGGCCAAACGCCAGATCAGCATGGTCATGGCGGGCGCAATCAGGGACCCGGACAATGCGAACCAAGGCTCGAAAAAAGCATGGAGCAGCCACTCGGCCACTCCACTCGAACCGGGAGTGGGACTGATGAGCAAATACACCCACATCACCAGTTGACGCGCCACGATGGTCAATGGTTCCAATGCAGAAAAAGGGACCACCACCATGGCCATTACAGCAACCAATGACATGAACCGGGCGGTCCAACTCGCCATAGTGGCGAGGAACGCCCCGGCCCATTGGTAGAGGGGGAGGGACTTCATTTCCAGCGCACTGTTTTGTAAATCATCCGCAAACTCAGAAAGGCTTTGCCGCCAGCGCCCGAGCCATTGAATCCGCGCACAGCGGAGGATGATGTTGCGTGTGGCTGTTGGGGCGAGGAACAGCCCAAAGGCAATGATGCCCGCCAAGAGCAACATGATGCCCCATCCAATCCAAAACACACTCCATCCAATCGTGTTGTCAAAATCAGCGGGTGCCACAGCATCGCCCAAGAAAAAAAGAAGCGGAGGTACGGCTAAGACATAGAAAAGCTCATCGAGCAAGGCGGTCGAAAACACCAGCGCCGTGCTCTTTCCAGCGCTCATGCCTTGGCGGTGCAGCCCCCAAATGGCCACCGCTCCACCCCCTACAATGCCAGGAGTAATGGCCGATGCAAATTCCCAAACCACCGTGGTTTCGATGGCGGCGCGCCACGTCAGACTTCCATTGGAAAGCCATCTCAGCCTGAGTACATACCCCAAGTCTCGTGTCAATATCAAGCCCGCCAAACAGGCCGTAGCGAGCGGCCAGCCGGGCAAAGTGACCGACCCTTGAACCGCATCCCACCCGCCGTTTTCCTCCACGGTTTGATACAACAAGGCCCCAACAACCGTCAGCCCAATGGCCAGCGGAATGATGGCCCGCAGAAGTTTTGGGGGTCGGTTTCCGATCATGCCCAGACTTCCGTCCCTTCTGTGCAGTTCTGGCACATCTCAATCCCGGCCCGGTGTGTGAACACCGACGCGCGGAATTGCTGATAGCGCTCACTTTGCCAGATTTCCCGGAATTCGGCACCGTCCGAAGCTTGGCCCATGCCGTGCTGGGCGTCTTTGTCGAAACAGCACGGTACAACCTGCCCATCCCAAGTGAGGACAGCTCCTTGCCACATCCGCCAACAGCGGTCGAGCATAGGGTTGCGCAAGGTCCATCGGCCCGAAGGGTCGCGGTCGTAGCGCCGCAAACGGGGGTCTTCGGTCAACAGCGGATGGCCGTCTCTAGGGTCATCGAGCTGGGCGGTTTTCACCACAAATTCATCTACACCCCAGCGCCGGGCCATGGCCCGCATCGTGGGGAGTTGGTGCTCATTCGGTCCCACAACCAGGAATTGCCACACCACATGAGGGCTGCCCATGCGCAGACGCTTCCGGGCTTCCAAAATGTGGCTGGTCGCTTCCAATACTTTTTCGAGGCGCCCGCCCACGCGGTAAGAAGCATAGGACGCTTGATCGGCGCCGTCGATGGAGATGATCAGCCGGTCTATGCCACTCAGTACAATGCGCTCTGCCCGCTCCGGGTTGATGTGGTGGGCATTGGTGGAGGTGCTGACATAGAGCCCTTCACGTTTGCCGATGGAGACCAACTCGTCCATGCCGGGGTTGAGGTAGGGCTCGCCTTGGAAGTACAGGTTGAGGTACACCAAGTCGCGCGCCAGGCCTTCGGGACCAGACAACAGGTTGGACAGCCTCTCTGGGTTGAGCATGCCGGTAGGGCGTGTAAACGAACGCAATCCACTGGGGCATTCTGGACAGCGCAAGTTGCAGGAGGTAGTGGGCTCGACGCTCAGGCTCATGGGCCATGCTTTCATATCGGGTAGGGGCATCCCGGATGGGGATTGCGCCGCGCGAAAACCGCGCACCAAACGCACGGAGTTGGCGACCTTCCGCGCATCGAGCGGAGCAAACCTCGCTTTCCGATCCCGCCATTTGGCCCACGCCCTCGAAAGGGCGCTTCGGTCTATGGTGGAGTGTGTCGGCGAGGTCAGTGGAGAAGTCACGGTGGCAAGTTACCGAAGCCGCGGCGTGGCGCGCGCGGTTTCGCCGCATGAGAGGCTTAAATTGCCGACGTGATCCTGATCGACGACACCCTTCTATCGACCGAGCTGTTCGACAGGAAGTTTTGCTGTGACCTCAAAGCCTGTAAAGGCGCCTGTTGCGTGGAAGGAGAAAGCGGTGCGCCGCTGGAACCCGAGGAGCTGGCAGAGGTTGAAGCGGCATTTCCCATCATCAAAAAGAGGCTCAAGCCGGACAGTTTGGCGGTGATTGAGCGAGAAGGACTTCATGTGCTCGATGCAGATGGTGACCACGTTACCCCCATTGTCAAGGGCAAGGAGTGCGTGTACGCCACCTTCGATGATGACGGCACGGCCAAATGTGCTTTTGAGCAAGCCCATCAGGCCGGCGAAATTGAATGGCAGAAGCCCATCAGCTGTCACCTTTACCCCATCCGACTAACCCCGCTGAAGGACCTCACGGCGGTGAACTACCACCAGTGGCCCATATGCGGGGGCGCAGTAAGTTGCGGTATAGGGCTTAACCTCAGTGTCCTCCAATTCTGCAAGTCTTCGTTGACGCGGCGCTTTGGCGAAGCCTGGTTTGCAGAGGCTACCGTTGCCGAGCGCGAATGGCGCCAGGCCACTGAAAAAGGAGGTCAAGATTTATCGAGCGGCCCGGCCTGAGCTACATGAACCCAAGGTGCCCCACATTCATCGCTGGCTTTTGGACAGTGGCCTTGCTGATCGCAGCCACCTTGTCCGTTGGGGCCCAGCCTGTGGTGAAGTTGCTGAAACGCGCGGCGACCCCTGGCGATGAGTTGGTGCTGGGTGTAGACGGAGACCACTTGATTTTACTGGTTCATCCCGATCGTGCGACTGCGCAGTGGTTAGGGTCAGAAACGCGCATGGCGCAGTTGGACGGTGCGCCATGGGCTGTCACCCTGCCGGAGGTGTGGGGGCATGTACCCCAGCGCACGGATGCCTGGTCTGAGTTGGGCAAGATTGTCCACCTCGATGTCGATCTGGACTGGGGAATGGCGGTCTTATCGGTGCACTCCGAGGGAGGTGGTCAGGTGATGTTTGCTGGAAAGACGGGCCATGACAACCCTACTTGGGGAAGACCGTGGGATGTTCCAGCACTGTCCCGTTTTTCGGGCACGTGTGGCTTTGCTGTATTTGATGATCAACCCGGCCGAGAAGGGGACCTCTTGGTCTCTTTGCGGCCCAAGATGCGGGGAGGTGCAGAGGCGTTGGTGCCGGTATCGGGTCAATGGAAGGGAGGCTATGACCTGGCGCGCATACCCCGCAAGGGAGGGTATACAGATGTTTTGTTGCTGGATGCCATCAATAGTCCCGCCAACGAAATGGCCTTGGTGTCTGGCCCTGATGGGGGCGGATGGTTGTCTACGGAGCGGCTCAAAGGTGCCGGTGGGCTTGACCCGTGGTGGGTCTCGGCCATACCAGAAGGAGGGGAAGCTGCCATTTCGGACCTCAACAACACGTTGGTCGGTCACACTTTACAGGTCAGATGCGGTCGCGAAGCGCTGGTAGAAGCGGTGTGGCAAGTGACGAGTGGGGGCATGCCTGTGAGACAGCTGCGCAGCAACACAGAAGGCAAGGTGGATTTAGGAGTTTTGAGTGCGGACCGGCGTTACGGATTTGAGTGGGTAGGAGAGACGCCCGATGACTGTCTGGAGGCCGTGGCCGAATGGCGAGACGCCGAAGGACGTTTGCTGCGGCGGGTCAAATTGGCGGGCACCGCTTGGAGTTTGTCTCTGTTGACCACGATGCCATTGGGCGGATGGCGGGCCCTGCGAGGCGATCGTTCTCGCCTGCCGGTGGTCACATCGGGTACAGTGACACAAAACGTCACAGAACCGCGGAATATGGAGCGCGGTCCCACGTCGAACGTCACCACCTTGGCATCTAACGAACCAGCGGATTGGGTGGTATTTCACGGTGTTGGACAATTGACCCTCACACCCCAGGACCGGGATCACATCCGATCATTGGCTGTGCAATTAAGGGGGCGTCCCAACGATGTCATTCGCATTACAGGACATGCGAGCATTGATGGCGACCCTCAAACCAATGCAGCCTTGGCGGCAGAGCGGGCCAGACATGTGGCTGCCCAGTTGGAATTCGCCGGGCTACAGGCCGCCCAGATCAGGTTTGAGGGAATGGGAACGCGCCAACCTTTGGTGAAATGTCCACCTGGTGTGGTCTGTCCTTCGGACGCCTTGGAACGCAGCCGAAGGACCGAGCTGCACATTGAACACGGCAAGCGTGCTGATGGCCGCGCCATGCAGTAATTTTGACACATGCGCATTGATGTCATGCGGGCCAAGTTGCACCGCATCACGGTTACTGAAGCCGACCTCAACTATATCGGAAGCATTACGCTTGACTTGGACCTCATTGAAGCCGCCGGCCTTGTGCCTGGGGAGAAGGTGCAAATTGTGAATTGCAACAACGGAGAGCGCATCGAGACTTACGTCATCGAAGGAGCGCGCGGAACAGGACAAGTGTGTTTGAACGGCCCTGCAGCGCGTCGCTGTCAACCGGGGGATGTCGTGATTGTCATCGCATACGGCAGCATGGAGATCGAGGAGGCCAAAGCATTTAAACCCACGGTGGTGTTTCCAGACACTGCCACCAACCGCATCCACACATGAAAGGGAAGCTTGGCCAAGTCTTAAAGTACGTTTTGATGCTGGGCATCGGCGTGCTGTTGATGGCTTTGGCCATGCGCGCTGTGGAGGACCCGCAGGCCCTGTGGGACGATATGCGCAGCGCAAGTTGGAAGGGCATCGCGGCGAGTTTTGTGATGGGCTACTTGGCGATTGTAAGCCGAGGCATGCGTTGGCTGATCCTTTTGGAGCCCCTTGGGCATACCCCCAAAATGGGCAACAGCATTCACGCTGTGGCGTTTAGCTATTTCTCCAACGCCTTCGTTCCACGAAGTGGAGAGTTGGCGCGGTGTGGTGCCTTGAACCAAACGGATGGCATTCCCGTCGATGAGCTTTTTGGAACGGTGATTTCTGAGCGTGTGGTCGATTTTGCCTTGCTGTTTTTGTTGACCGGCATCGCCTTGCTGTCCAATATGGAATCATTCTTGGCCTTTAGTGCCTCGTTTTCGCTTCCGGGGGGCACGGGGCCTCTGCCATGGCTGGCGGCTGCAGCGGCCATCTTCGTAGCCTTAGGCGCAGTGGCTTGGGTCAAGCGAAAAGCCTTGGGCCAAGTGCCGTTCATCGCCAAAGTTTTCGGCTTCATTTCTGGCATTGGTCGAGGGCTGGCCAGCGTCCGTCACATGCGCCGAAAGTGGGCTTTCTTAGCCCACACGGCCTTCATCTGGACCATGTACTTTTTGATGACTTATGTGATTTTCTTGGGCATCGATTCCTTGAATGGCATCACCCCGGCCCAGTCGCTTTTCGTGATGATGGCAGGTGGGTTTGGCATGGTCTTGCCTTCTCCTGGGGGCATCGGTAGCTATCAGCTCGCTGTTCAATACGCACTGGTCGCCTTGGGTTATTCGGAAGTCTTGGGCTTGGCCACCGCCAATGTGGTGTGGGCGACGCAAACCGTGATGATCATCACTACGGGGGGCGTGGGTTACCTGTTTCTTTTGGCCGCAGGCTTAAAGAAAAATTCAAAGGCTGATGCAGCCAACCCAAGCTGATGGTACACCACACTGCAGCTGACGGCCATATTAATACGCTCGCGGAGCTCGAAGCCCTGCGCCAGGAATGGAGTAAGGCGGGCCATAAGGTGGTCTTCACCAACGGCGTTTTCGACCTCTTGCACAAAGGCCATGTGACGTATCTCGCCGCCGCTGCTCGGCTGGGCGATGTGCTCGTGGTGGGCATCAATGACGATGCCAGCGTGCGCAGATTGGGAAAAGGAGAGGACAGACCAATCGTGCCTGAGGCTGACCGTGCAGCAGTAGTGGCGGCACTGCGCTCAGTGGCAGCAGTCGTCTTGTTTGGCAGCGACACGCCTCTCACCATGATCCAGGCCCTTCATCCCGATGTCTTGGTCAAAGGAGGAGATTATGACGCGGAGTGCACCGACGCGAGCCATCCCCGCTATATCGTGGGCAGCACTGAAGTGCGTTCACAGGGCGGCACGGTGGCCACGATCGACTTGGTACCCGGCCGCAGCACAACAGCCATCGCCAGCAAGCTGAAAGGCTAAATCAGGCCTTAAATGGTCTCTTCCTCTAGGAACTTCGTGGTGAAGTCTCCGCTGCGGAAACGCTCATGAGCCATGAGCTTCTGGTGGAACGGGATGGTGGTCTTCACACCTTCAATGATGTACTCGTCCAAAGCCCGCTGCATTTTGGTGATGGCTTCCTCCCGGGTCTGGGCCACCACAATCAGCTTGGCAATCATGCTGTCGTAATGAGGTGGAATCCGATAGCCAGCATAGACGTGGGTATCGATGCGGATGCCATGACCACCGGGGCCATGATAGTCCGTCACGGTTCCCGGGCTTGGAGCAAAGTTTCGGTCGGGATCCTCTGCGTTGATGCGGCACTGAATGGCATGCATCTTGGGATAGTAGTTCCTTCCAGAAATAGATTCCCCAGCGGCGAGCTTGATCTGTTCTTTGATCAGGTCGTAGTCCACCACTTCTTCCGTGATGGTATGCTCTACCTGAATCCGGGTATTCATTTCCATGAAATAGAAATTCCGCTCGGCATCGACCAAGAACTCCACGGTACCCACACCCTCGTACTTCACAGCCTCTCCTGCAGCGATGGCCGCTTGGCCCATCTTCTCTCGGAGGTCGTCGGTCATGTAGGGGGATGGAGTCTCCTCTACGAGCTTCTGGTGGCGACGTTGGATGGAGCAGTCACGCTCGGAAAGGTGGCAGCATTTGCCGTTGCGATCACCGGCAATTTGAATCTCGATGTGGCGAGGCTCAGTCACGAACTTCTCCATGTACATGCCATCGTTGCCAAAGGCAGCACCGGCCTCACGTCGCGTGGTGTCCCAAGCATCTGTGGTGTCCGCATCGTTCGTGCAGAGTCGCATGCCCCTTCCACCGCCGCCCGCGGTGGCTTTCAGCATCACTGGGTATCCGATTTCTTTGGCACAGGCGATGGCGTCTTCCAAGCTGTCCAAAACACCGACGCTTCCGGGTATGGTAGGAACACCAGCGGCTTTCATGGTGGCTTTGGCAGAAGCCTTGTCCCCCATGGCCTCGATCATCTCCGGGGAAGCCCCGATGAACTTAATGTCGTTTTCTCCGCACACCTTGGAGAACTGAGCGTTCTCTGAAAGGAAGCCGTAACCAGGATGGATGGCATCCGCGTTGGTGATTTCGGCAGCGGCAATGATGTTCGGGATGTTGAGGTAGCTCTTGGCACTTTGAGGAGGGCCGATACAAACGGCCTCATCTGCAAAGCGCACATGAAGGCTCTCTGCGTCTGCTGTGGAGTATACGGCCACCGTCTTGATGCCCATCTCCTTGCAGGTGCGGATAACCCTAAGGGCAATCTCACCGCGGTTGGCGATCAGGATTTTCTTGAACATGTCGTGAATCGATGGGGGTGATCCGGCATTAGGCCGGTTCCACGAGGAAGAGAGGCTGGTCGTATTCGACCGGGCTGTTATCGTCCACGAGGATCTTTACAATACGGCCAGAAATCTCACTTTCGATTTCATTGAACAACTTCATGGCCTCGATTACACAGACAGTGTCTCCCACTTTGACTGCAGAACCTACTTCGACAAAGTTCTCCTTGTCAGGGGAAGGCTTGCGGTAGAACGTGCCAATCATGGGGCTCTTGATTTCGATCAAGCCAGCATCGGCCTCCTTTGGAGCAGCCGGTGCAGGGGCCGATGCAGCAGCAGCAGGTGCGGGTGCGGGTGCCTGAGCGGGCATCGCAGCGGGCATCTGCATGGGCATCGTCATTCCAGCGGGCATGGCCATTTGCACGGTTTGCGGCTCGAATTGAGCTGCGGCTTTACCGCGTTTGGTGCCATTGCTTGGACTCTTGATGGTAATCTTGAAGTCCTTGCGTTCGATCTCGACTTCATTCACGCCAGACTTGGCAACGAATTTGATCAGGTCCTGTATTTCTTCCTGGGTCATGGTCTGTTTGACTTTAGGAATTGGTGTATCCAGAGCGGCAAAGTAACCGCAAATTTATTGGAGAGCATCCCGAAGGTCGGGATCACTCTGCTGTTGTCTGTTGAGGGATGGCCCATTTGAGCCAAATACTGCCCCATGTGAACCCTCCTCCAAAACTGCTCAGAATGAGGTTTTCTCCAGGGGTGAGGCGGTCTGCCCACTCCCATAGACACAAAGGAATGGTGGCTGCAGTTGTGTTTCCGTACTTCTCGATGTTGATCATGACTTTTTCTCGGCCGACCCCCATCCGTTTTGCAGTCGCATCGATGATGCGCAAGTTCGCTTGGTGGGGCACGAGCCAAGAAACGTCGTCGGCAGTCAGGCCGTTGCGCTCCATGATTTCGTAGCTCACATCAGCCATGGATGTTACAGCGGCTTTAAATACCGGCTTTCCATCCTGCTCGAGGTAGTGCATTTTGCCATCTACGGTTTCGTGGCTTGGAGGGTTGAGTGACCCTCCTCCTCGCATGCGCAAGAACTCCGCTCCCCTACCATCGCTGCGCAAAATGGCATCTTGAATGCCGTTTTCTCCTGTCGCGTCTGCCTCCAGTAACACGCCTGCGGCGGCATCACCAAAGAGGACGCACGTGGTGCGATCGGTATAGTCCACGATGCTGCTCATCTTGTCAGAGCCCACCACCACCACGCGTTTGTGCGTGCCAGAAGAGATGAACTGGCCTCCAGTGCGCAATGCAAAAAGGAAACCGCTACAAGCTGCGCTCAGGTCAAAGCCCCAGGCATTGGTCGCACCCGACTTGACACACGCCAACTGGGCGGTGGACGGGAAGAACATGTCTGGGGTGACCGTGGCCACAATGACCAAGTCGATGCTTTCAGGCGAGATGTCGCGCTGTGCGCAAAGGCCCTTGATGACCTCAGCCGCCATATCGGAAGTGGCCTTAGTGGGGTCCTTTAGAATGCGCCGTTCCGAGATGCCAGTGCGGGTTCGAATCCATTCGTCGTTGGTGTCGACGAGTTTTTCGAGGTCGGCATTGGTCAGCTTGTCGGGGGGTAGCCATCCCTGCACTGCAGTAATGGCCGCGGATTGAAGTGAGCTCATCGCACGGTTTGTTGTCCCTCTATTGGGAGGCAGGCGTCGAAATTAACGCCGCTTTCTTCCCGGGCTAAGCATGAAACACAGCTTGAGCCACGACCGGATGTGGAAAAACCCGCTTCAGCCATCGGCTGGGCGGGTTTCCGAAAAAAGCGCGAAAGAGAAATCAGGCCTCAGCGACCTCTTTCTCCATCAGAACGCGTCCCTTGTAGTAGAGCTTACCCTCGTACCAGTGGGCGCGGTGGAACATGTGGGCCTGGCCTGTCGTTGAACAGGTAGAGACATTGGGTGTCTCGGCCTTGTAGTGCGTCCGGCGCTTACGTGAGCGCGTCTTGCTCTGGCGTCGCTTTGGATGTGCCATGTTGGTATTGTTGTTCCTCAGTGCCGAAGCACCTCGGGGTCAATGGTTTGTACTGTCAAATTCACTCCTCCTCATTCAAATCCTCCTCTCCTTTCGGCTCACTGGAAGACAATCCTTTCAGTGCCGCCCATCTCGGATCAGCCTCAGCCTCCTCTTGCTCTTCATCGGGCGCGTGATCTACGCTTCCTGTCAGCCACTGCAACACGTTGGGGTCACAGTCATCCTCTAATTCGTGAACGCGGCGCAGAGGCATGCCCAGCACCGTTGACTCATAGAGGAATTCCCTGACATCCAACAGGTGCTCCGCAGGGCCGAGGACAAGAATGTCGTCGTCGTTGCGTTGCGAAGTGTCTCCGAACTTGACCACGTATCTAGCGCGGTGGTCGATCGAGAGCGTAACGGGCGCATTGCATCGGTCACAAAAGGACCGCACAGTGCCTGTCACGTGGACATCGAAGTGCATCATTGTATCGAACCGGTCCAGCTCTGTCTCCGCTGTTATGTCAGCATCATCAAAGCCTTGAGGTTCAAAATCCGAAAAGAACGTCCCATCCAGCTGAAATCCGAAAGCGTGCCTTCCAATGCCCAAACCCGTGAAGGGAATTTCGAATTCGGAATTACCGCGCATGCGTGACCCCAGCTTTGAGGGGGGGCAAAGGTACGGGTTTCAATGCAATCTTGGTGCAGCGCAGTTTGCGCTTAAAACCGGTCACGCTCCCAGTCCTTTCTAGGCGCCACTTCCAAGGGGTCTGAGGTCATCTCTTTATGCGCTGTTCGCGAGCGCCGGATGTCGACCGCAGCCCAGCAAGCAGCGCGCAAACTGGCGCCGTCAGCAAGCCCCTTTCCCGCGATGTCAAATGCGGTTCCGTGATCGGGACTGGTCCGCACAATCGGCAATCCAGCGGTAAAGTTTACCCCTTCTCCAAAGGACAGACTCTTGAATGGAATGAGCCCTTGGTCGTGGTACATCGCCAGCACGCCATCAAATTTCTTGTAGCCGCCGGTCCCGAAGAAACCGTCTGCACCGAAGGGGCCGTGGACCGATAGGCCTTGTTCTTGCAAAGCACGGACGGCAGGCAAGATGATGGTCTTCTCCTCCTCTCCGATCAGTCCGTTGTCACCGGCATGAGGATTGAGCCCCATAATCGCAATGCGCGGGGTGGCGACCCCAAAGTCCCTGCCAAGGCTATCGTGCAAAAGGCGGGCTTTGCTTACAATGGCCTCCTTGCTGAGGGCAGCGGCGACTTCTTTGATGGGGACATGGCCAGTGACCACTCCGACCCGCAAAGTGTCGGTGGCGAGGATCATCAACACATCGCTGACCCCAGCCATGTCGGCGAGGTACTCGGTGTGTCCTGGAAATTTGAATTTGCCGCCTTGGATGGTGTCCTTGTTAATGGGGGCAGTGACCAATACGTCGACTTTGTTGGCCGCCAAATCGTTGACCGCGGCTTCCAAGCTGAGGCGGGCAAAGTCTCCAGCATTGGGATGTGGTTGGCCCCAATCAGGTGGGGGTAAAGTCGGCACAATGTCCACACAATGCAGTGCGCCGTGTTTGGTGCGTTCAGGTTCTTCGGTGGGCCGGATGTCGACCTCAACTTCGAAGTGCTTGGCTTGGGCACGCAATGTCTCCGTGTGGCCGTACACCACAGGGATCATGTCTTGGAGCACACGCTCATCGGCAAAGGCCTTGAGGATGCATTCTGAGCCGACACCATGGGGATCACCCCATGTAATGCCGATGCGGACGGGTTTGGTCGCTGCCATGGCTACGAAGGTACTCCGGAAGGCGAAGGCCGAGGACCCCGTCCAATTTCACTTGCGCAGTGGGATTTTTTGCACCAGCGGCCAACTTCTGCCGCCTTTGAGAGTTTACCTTTCGATGTCTATGCGGTCGTTTTTCTTTTTGCTCATCCTCTGTCTTTCCATTCCGTTGAGGATGGAGGCGACCCATAACAGGGCGGGCGAAATCACCTACCGCCACCTGACCGGCTCCACCTACGAGGTCACCATCACCACCTACACCAAGGCGAGTGTCGTGGCGGACCGGGAATTTCTACAAATCCGCTGGGGGGATGAAGGGTCAGAGAGCATCACCGACAGCTTGCCTCGGATCAACGGGCCGCTCAATCCGGCAGGAGTTCCCACTGGAGAGCTGCTCGATGGCGATATCCGCCTTAACCTCTACCGCGGGACCCACACGTATGCAGGCCCCGGGGTGTACAGTTTGATTGTAGAAGACCCCAACCGCAATTCGGGTGTCTTGAACATTCCCGGTTCTGTTGACGTCCCGTTCTGCATCTCCAGCCTGCTCATTATCGACCCACAAGCAGGTCACAATGACAGTCCAATCCTGCTCTATCCCGCAGTAGAAAACGCCTGCATCAATCAAGTGTGGGAGCACAACCCCGGAGCGTATGACCCCGATGGCGATTCACTGACCTACGACCTGGTCTCCTGCGCCGGCTTCAATTGCCTTCCCGTCCAAAATTTTGTGCAACCCAATGAGGTTGAGGGAGCCGGAGGTGAGTTTTTTGTAGAGCCGACAACCGGCACCGTGGTGTGGGATTCTCCCGGGCTTGCAGGAGAATACAACATGGCGCTGCGCATCCGCGAATGGAGGGAGGTCGGAGGACAGTGGATTGTGGTGGGCGAGGTCATCAGGGACATGCAGATCACCGTGGAGATGTGCAACAATGAACCACCCGTGGTCGAGGTATTGCCAGACACCTGTGTCCTCCAAGGATCGTCGCTCATTTTTCAGGTGGGCGCTTCGGATCCCGATGGCGATGACGTGACGGTCACGGTGGTAGGGGGCCCAACAGATGCCTTAGATCCAGAGGCCGTGTTCAATTGGAACCCCATCATGAACGTGGGAACGTTGAGCTGGGTGCCCGGATGCGATGCGGTGAGAGAGGCGCCATATCAGTTGGTGTTCAAAGCCACCGACGATGACGCCATTCCTTTGAGCGATGTGGCCACCATGAACGTCAAGGTCATCGCGCGACCAGTGTCCACCACGGATGCGGTTCCCATTGGCAATGCCGTAGAGGTGGATTGGACGGTGCACCCTTGTACGGACAGCTACAACGAGGCGCTGCAGTCTTTGGGCGGCTATGAGGTGTACCGAAAAAACGGGCCGGGATTCCCAGATTTGGGATACTGCACGGTGGGCATGCCGGCCAATGCGGGTTACACCCTCGTGGGCTATGTCAATGGTTTGGGAAGCAACGCCTTCCTCGATACAGAATTCATCAGTTACGGTGCGCGCTATTGCTACCGTGTGGTGGCCGTGATGCCCAACGGCGCCAAGTCGCGTTTCGGTCCAGAGGCCTGCGCTGAGATCAACAAAAATGTGCCCGTCATGACGGGGGCTTCAGTGGAAATTTCGGACCTCGTTGAGGGGGAGGTAGAGGTCAGGTGGTCCGCACCATCGGATGCCGACACTGTGGAGGCATTTCCCGGACCGTATCGCTACGAGGTGGAGGCCAGAAGCGCATCCGGTGAGGCTTGGCAAACCATCAGTGAGTCGCCCACTTCTGTGGCGCTTGGCGCCCTGGACACCGTGGTGGTCCACAATGGCGTAAACAGTGAGGTTCCCATTTGGGAATACCAGGTGTCGGCCTGGAGTGGCGACGATTTAATCGGGACGAGCAGTCCAGCGCCGGTCCCGGATTTACGGGCAAATTCGGGAGACAACAGTGTGATCCTCAGTGTCCTGCCTGGTCGACCGTGGAGCGACACGGCATTTGTGTTTTACCGGGTCTTAGAGGGCGGCACACTCGAATTGATCGACACGGCTGCTGTTCCCCAATGGGTAGACACAGGCCTCGTCAACGGGGTGCCATCGTGTTACCGTGTGCGCACCTTGGGCACATACGGTGCCGAAGATATTTTGGATCCGATCGAAAATTGGAGCGCCGTGAGGTGTGCGACGCCATATGACTTGGAGCCGCCTTGCCCACCTGTCCTGAGTGTAACCTCAGATTGTCCGGCAGAAGAAGTCACTTTGACTTGGCCTCAATTGACCTGCGCCGATGACATCATGGCCTATCGTGTGTACAGAAGTGACAGCCTGTCTGGACCGTTGAAGTTGTTGTTGGAATTGGAGAACCTGGGCGATACGACCCTGACGCTGACCGCCGAAGACTGGGGGAATACCATCGCGGGTTGTTGGGCGGTATCGGCGCTGGACAGTTTGATGCCTGGACCAGGCGGAGGTTTGCGGCGCAACGAAAGCGCTCTGAGCGACACAATCTGCACAGACAACTGCCCCTTCTATTTCCTGCCCAACGTCTTCACACCCAACCTCGACGGCACCAACGACGTCTTCCGTCCCTTCCCTTGGAAGTTTGTGGACAGCGTCGATTTTAGGGTATTCAACCGTTGGGGAGAGGAAGTGTGGAGGTCCACCAATCCCGATTTGGGGTGGGATGGCCGGCACCAAAAAACCGGCGTTATGTGCGCCGACGGGACCTTTCACTACACCTGCACCGCCTACACCAGAAGGCTGGTCGGAACCGTTCCCGAGCGTTTCTCGGGCACTTTGCAAATGCTGGACGGGGTCGCCCCGCCAGCAGAATGACGCACCACAGATGTTTACGGGTATCATAGAATCCATGGGCACCATCCTCGAGGTGAGGACGGAAGGCACCAACCGACATTTTACGCTCAACGCCGAAATGGCGGCTGAACTCAAGGTAGACCAAAGTGTAGCGCACGATGGGGTTTGCCTCACGGTGGTCTCCGTAGAAGGTCAGCGCTACACGGTGACCGCCGTGGAGGAGACGCTGTCGCGGACCACATTGGGCACTTGGGAAGTGGACGACGTGGTCAACCTCGAGCGGTGCACGCGCCTGGGCGATCGGCTCGACGGCCACATCGTCCAAGGCCACGTGGATACCACAGCCGAGGTGGTGGGCATCGACGCCAGAGATGGCTCATGGAATGTGGCATTTCAGCATCCACGTGCTCCCCATCACTTGACCGTCAACAAAGGGTCCATCACGGTCAACGGGGTGTCTCTAACAGTGGTGGATTCCTCCGCAGATGGTTTCAGTATTACAGTCATTCCGTACACGTGGGAGCACACAGGGTTCCACCGTTTGAAGTCCGGAGACCGCGTCAACTTAGAATTTGATGTGGTGGGTAAATACGTAGCCGCACTGGTGGCGCGCCAAAGTTGATCAGCAAATGGGCGTCCCCCGTTATGGGTTGGTCAGCTTACTGCGCAACACAAAATTCTGTCCGAGATAGACCTTGCGCACTTGCGGGTCATCGGCCAACTCCTCTGCCGTTCCCGCTTTGAGGATGTGACCCTCAAAAAGCAAGTAGGCCCTGTCGGTGATGTGAAGCGTTTCTTGGACATTGTGGTCAGTGATCAAGATTCCAATGCCCTTGGTGCGCAATTGACTCACGATGTGCTGAATGTCCTCCACCGCAATCGGGTCCACGCCTGCAAAGGGTTCGTCGAGTAGGATGAACTTGGGGTCGGCCGCTAAGGCGCGAGCGATTTCAGTGCGCCGCTTCTCACCGCCGCTCAAAACGTCACCCCGGTTTTTCCGAACGTGAACAAGTCCAAATTCCTCCAACAACTCTTCGAGCCGCTGCTGGCGCTCCTTGGCGTTGTTTTTGTGGAGCTCGAGCACAGCCAGAATGTTGTCTTCGACACTCAGCTTTCGAAACACAGAGGGTTCTTGGGGCAGGTAACCAATGCCGCGTTGCGCCCTGCGGTACATGGGTTCTCGGGTAATGTCGTGCTTACCGCCCTCGCCATCGACCAGGGTGACCCCACCAGCGTCAGGGCGGACCAAACCCGTCACCATATAAAAGGAGGTCGTTTTGCCCGCACCGTTCGGGCCGAGCAGTCCCACCACCTCTCCGGTTTTGACCTCAAAAGAAACCTCGTCGACCACCTTCCGACGGCCATATTGCTTCACGAGTTGATTTGCGGAGAGCTTCATGTAGGAGACGAAGGTCGGTGTTTTCAGGTGTTTCCGCTGGATGCTGCCTTTTCTTGGCGCTTCTGAATGCGGCGGGCCTGCAGGATCCCGATTTCGTAGAGCCCGAGCACCGGCAGGGCCACCAGAACCTGACTGGTCAGGTCGGGGGGGGTGATGACGGCTGCGATTATGAGGGTGACGACCAAGGTGTGTTTGCGGAATTTCCGGAGCGATGCCGGAGTCACCAGACCCAACTTGGCCAAGAAGTGCACGACAACAGGTACCTGAAAAATCAAACCGGCGGCCAAAGTGATGCTGGCCACGGTCTTGAGATAGCTCATCAGTGCAATGCGCGCTTTCACATCGCCGATTTCATAGTGCCCCAAAAACTGGAGGCTCAAGGGGGCGATGACAAAGTACCCAAAGCAGACCCCTAGAAAGAACAGCACCGTGGCGGCCCAAGTGACACCGCGGGCGGCGGTGGCTTCTTCCCCGTGGAGGCCAGGCCGGATGAAACGCCAAACCTGGTTGAACGTCCATGGAAATGAAAGGATGAACCCTCCGATGGCTGAGACCAGGATGTGGGCAGAAAAATTGCCGAGCATGGTGGTGTTGATCAGCTCATAGGTAATGTCCGTGACGCACAACCGGTCACCCGCTCCGGTCACCCGGCCCAGTGCACACCAAGCGCGAAAGGTGATGAAGTCAGGGTTGCGCGGAGCAAAAATGAGCCGTTCAAAGACCCAATCCTTCATCACAAAGAGCGTGACCGCACCACTCAAAATGCCAATCAAGGCATAGAAGAGCCGGCGACGCAGTTCTTCCAGGTGGTCCATGAACCCCATTTCCTCTCTCTGTTGACCGTCTTCCTGCGCCATGTTCTGAGTCTGTGTGGCTTAACGGATCCCAGCGTCCATCAGTTGATGAAGGTGCACAAATCCCGAGAAGACGCCGGCATTGTCGGTCACAACAACTTGCGAAATTCGGTTGGATTCCAACATGTCGAGTGCCTCAATAGCGCGCGTATTCGCGGTCAAGCAACGGGGAGTGACCTGCATTACATCGGCTGCATTCAAAGAGGACCAGCTATTTGGATCACGCTCCAAAGCCCGTCGCAGATCTCCATCGGTCACAATGCCTTTTAATGTGGTTCCCTCTACCACAGCCGTCGCGCCCACCCGGCCCTGTGAGACGGCCAAGACCACCTCGCGCAGTCCAGCATCTGGGGCAACGCTCACACGGTGTTCAGGAATCAGCAGGTCTCCCACATTGAGGAGCAAACGGCGGCCCAAGCTGCCTCCCGGGTGGTGCCTGGCAAAATCCTCGCTGCTGAACCCGCGGGCTTCCATTAGCGCCATGGCCAGCGCATCGCCCATGGCCAGTTGTGCGGCCGAACTGGTGGTGGGAGCGAGGTCATATGGGCAGGCTTCCTGGTCAACGGAGACATCGAGCACAACGCTCGCAGCCCGTCCGACTGGACTGTCTGGGCGCCCCACCATGGCCATGAGGTTGAGGTCGCGCGCTTGCAACATGGGAAGCAGCGCAATGAGTTCTGCGGTCGCTCCACTTTTGGAAACAGCCATCACCACATCTCCCTCCGATACGAGGCCCAAGTCCCCATGTAAGGCATCGGCCGCATGAAGGAAGGCAGCGGCGGTTCCTGTGCTGTTCAGCGTGGCCACCGTTTTCCTGGCTACGTCGGCACTCTTTCCAATACCTGTGAACACCAATTTTCCGCCTTGTTCGGTGCCTTTCAAAATTTGGAGAACCGCTTGCTCGAACTCGGGTCCAATTCGGGACTCCAATGCACCAATGGCCTCGGACTCAAGGCGTATGGTGTCCTGTGCCGATTTGAGCCAAGGAGCGTATTGTGGTGACGAAGGCATATTGGTAATGCTTATTGACAAATCCTTGCGACCTGGGGGGTGAAAAGTGTGGTCTAAGGTCATATATTGAAGTCGCCAAAGTTAGATGGAGACGCCTGTAGACTCTTTCCTTCATGCCGACTCTTTAGTTGGCTCCTCCCTCAAAGAAGGGCTTGCCCGTTTTTTCGGCTTCAACCAATTCAAGGGGGAGCAAGAAGAAATCATGACGAGCCTCATGGAGGGGCGCAATGCTTTTGTCATCATGCCAACGGGGGGCGGGAAGTCCCTGTGCTACCAACTCCCTGCACTTCTTCAAGAGGGAACAGCCATAGTGGTCAGCCCTTTGATTGCATTGATGAAGAACCAGGTGGATGCCATTCGCAGCCATTCTGACGATCCCGACATCGCTCATTTCCTGAACAGCTCGCTCAGCAAGAATGAGATGGTGAGGGTCAAAGACGCGGTGGCAACAGGGAAGACCAAGTTGCTCTATGTCGCCCCGGAATCGCTCAATAAAAAAGAGAATGCAGACTTTCTGCGTTCTGTCCGGCTTAGTTTTTTCGCCATTGACGAAGCGCACTGCATTTCTGAATGGGGCCACGATTTCCGCCCAGAATATCGGAGGTTGAGGGACATCATCGATGGGATAGGCCAGTTTCCCATTATTGCCCTGACGGCCACGGCCACGCCCAAGGTTCAAAACGACATCCAAAAAAACCTAGGCATCCTCGAGGCCGATATATTCAAGGCGAGCTTCAACAGACCCAACCTCTTTTACGAGGTAAGGCCTAAAGAAAATGCCATTCGACAGGTGGTCCAGTACACCCAGGAACACAAGGGCCGCAGCGGCATTATTTACTGCCTCAGCCGAAAAAAAGTAGAAGAAATCGCCGAGACTTTGAAGGTCAACGGCATTAAGGCCGCGCCATACCATGCAGGTATGGATGCGGGTCACCGTTCTCGGATGCAGGATGCCTTCCTCATGCAAGACGTGGATGTCATTGTGGCCACCATCGCCTTTGGCATGGGCATCGACAAGCCCGATGTTCGGTTTGTCATCCACTATGATATGCCCAAGTCTTTGGAGGCTTACTACCAGGAAACTGGACGCGCAGGACGAGATGGAGGAGAGGGTCATTGTATCGCCTTTTATGGGATTCAGGACATGGAGAAGATGGAGAAGTTCCTCTCCGGCAAGCCCATTGCAGAGCGCGAAATCGGGATGCAGTTGCTGCAGGAAGTTTCCGGTTACGCCGAGACACCCACTTCACGCAGGCAGTACATCCTCCATTATTTCGGTGAAGAATTCGATCCAAATGCTGGCCCTGGGTGGGACATGGATGACAACGCCCGGAATCCGCCTGAGTCATATGCAGGTCAGGAAACGGTGGTCCATCTGCTCAAGCTGGTCAAGGCCACTGGAGGCAAGCGCAGGGGTGGATTCTTGTGTGACATCCTTTTGGACAAAGAGACACAGGAAACCAGCACCTATGGTGGTTCCGAAGAAGTCAGCGAGTTCAAAGGCACAGGAATAGCCACGGCGGATGTGGACGAATGGGCGGGCATCATCCGACAGATCACGTTGGGAGGCTTCTTGCAGAAGAAGACCGAGGAGTTCGGTGTGCTTTCGCTCACCGAGAAAGGGGAGGCCTATTTGGCCAATCCGACAGCATTTACGCTTTACCGGCCTAAGCCGATGAGGGTAAGCACAACAAGCGAAGCCGTTTCAGGTGCCGCTTTGGACCAACCGCTGTTTGACTTGCTCAAAGCCCTGCGAAAGGACGAAGCGGACAGGTTGGACTTGCCGCCATTTGTGGTGTTTTCGGACGTCAGTCTTGAAGAGATGGCGACACACTACCCGTGCAATGATGACGAGCTTTTGATGATCAACGGTGTGGGATCTTCCAAAGTCAGGAAGTTCGGCGCGCCTTTCCTCAAACTCATCAAGGGGTATGTCGAGGAAGAGGAAATTGACCGCCCAAGCGACACGGTTGTTCGCAGTGTAGCGGGCCGGAATGTGTCCAAGGTGACCATCATTCAGAAGCTGGACCGCCGCATGTCCCTTGAGGACATTGCTGCAGCCCAGAAGAGCTCGGTGGACGAACTCCTGGGTATGATTGAAGGCATCGTTGCCTCGGGAACCAAGGTGGGGCTGGACTACATCATCGAAGAGTACCTCGACGAAGACAGCATCGAAGAGCTGTGGGAGTGCTTCATGGAGAGCGAGAACGGAACCACTGATGAGGTCCTGAAAGAGATGGAAGATGCCTACAGTGAAGAAGAGATTCGCTTGGTGCGGATCAAGTTTATGAGCGAGGTGGCCAACTGAGCCTGCCCCCACTCCAACACATTCAAACTTCAGTAGCGGCCAACCAAGCCATCATGGCCGTGCCCGTTGTCAGGGCGCGCTCGTCAATGTCGAATTGAGCGGTGTGTAAACCAGATCGGCACCCTGGGCCGTCCCCACCGGTGCCCAATCGGTAAAAGCAGCCTTCGACTTCGCGTTGGTAGAAGCTAAAGTCTTCGCCCGTCATGCGGAGTGGCAATTCAACGACGTGCTGCGCCCCAATCAATTCGATGGCACGCTTGCGGCAGGATTCCGTCAGTGCCGGAGCATTGACAACAGGAGGGTATCCTATGGCCAAGTCCACTTCGGCGATGGCACCATAAGCCTGTGCTGTGGCTACAGCGACCCGTTCAATGGCGGAGCGCAATTGCTCTGCTGTGGCCATGTCGTAGGTGCGGAGGGTGCCGTCGAGTACCACCTCGTCTGGGATAACATTGCGGGCGTACCCGCCTCGAATCTTGCCTATGGTGAGGACAGAAGGTTGGGTTGGATCGCAGGAACGGCTGACGACAGTCTGAAGGGCGGTGATCACGTGTGCGGCGGCAACAATGGGGTCGACAGTGCGGTGGGGAAGGGCGGCATGCCCGCCTTTACCGACAATGCGGATGCGCAATTCATCGGCAGCAGCCATATAGGCTCCACTTCGAAATCCGACGGTGCCTGCGTCCAGTTGCGGGTAGACGTGCTGGCCTACGATGCCATCGACCAATGGCCCCCCTGCCATGCGCGGCCCCGTGGTGGGTGCGTTGGTGTGGAGCGCCCCTTCTTGGACCAGGATCGAGGCGCCGCCAGGAAGGGTTTCTTCTCCAGGCTGGAATACACAATGGACCGTGCCAGACCATTGGTCCCGAGTGGCATGCAAAGCCTCGACAGCGCCGAGCAAGCAGGCGGTATGGGCATCGTGCCCGCAAGCGTGCATCCAGCCCGGAACAGCACTGGCGTGTGGCCGTTCGACCTCCTGAATGGGCAGGGCATCCATGTCGGCGCGCAGGGCCATGCTCCGCGTTCCGGCATCCAATCCTTCGACCTTGGCGACGATGCCGGCAGCACCGTGTTCAGCGCACCAACCGTCAGAAAATTCGATGCCGATTGAGCGCAGCGCGGCGGCGATGTAGGCCGAAGTTTTGGTCTCCCCAAACGAGGGCTCGGGGTGACGGTGCAGGTGTCGGCGGTGCTGGACTACGTTTTCTCGTGTGGCCTCGACAGCGGTGAGCAGGGCAGATTTCAACATGGCGATAGGTTCAAGGAGTCCACAGGGCGCGACCCGCGCTCCAAATCATACGAACCGCAGCATAGAGCATCAGGAGGCCAAAGGCGAGCCTGACTTTCATGGGGTTCATGGAGAGGGCACAACGGCTACCCAGCCAGCCGCCCAATACAAAGGCCACCACCATGATGCCCGCAGCGCGAATGTCCAGCTCGCCTGCCTTCGAATAGTTCATGACGGCAAGGGCGCCGATAGGGGGCAGCATGAGGGCAAGGCTGGTGCCCTGGGCTGCCATCTGCGACATGCCCAAGAAGTACATTAAAGCGGGCACAATCAGCAGACCACCTCCAATTCCAATGAAGCCACTCAGGCAGCCCGCGGCCATTCCTATGAGCAGCAGTGTCAAGATTGTGTTGGCGTCTAAAGGCATGGTGCGCATCAGAAATCCGTGGTGAGTGAGAGTTGGAACACGCGGTCCAAAAGGAGGCCGTCATCTATTCCCCAGCCCCAATCTGCCCGCACAAAGTAGCCCAGTACTTGGCTGCGCAGTCCAAAACCGAAGTCCCAAATGATGGGCTCCCGATTGTTGTCGACGTTCACGGAGACAGGGTAGAGGTCGACGGTGGTGCTGTTGAACGAGTTCTCATCGCTGTAGGGGTCTTGTCCTGTCCAAGCAGACCCGATGTCAAAGAAGCCCACCGCTTGGAAATGCTCCATAAACGGCGTTAAGCTTTTTCGGGGTGAGAGCGTGGCAAAGACGGGAATCCGGATCTCGGCATTCGCGACAGCGAAACTTGTTCCGTTGCGCACATTGCGCACAAAACCCCGCATGGGTGTGGCCGCTGTTTGGTAGGCAAAGTTGCCTTTTGGAATGGGCATGGCGCCATCGACAGCAGTCAGCAGCGATTCGTGCACCCCGCCCAAGTAGTGCAGCAATCCGCGCTCACCAAAGGAAGTGTTGCCCGCGGCCCTCATGCAGAGGGTAATGCGGCGGAACAATGGGACATAGCGGCGGGCATCGAAGCCGGCCACCATCAGCATGCCGCCTTCACCGTCTGGTGGGGCCAACGTTTCGACCCATGCTTTGGCGCGCGTGCCGTTCCTGATGTTGAGACTGAGTTCGCGGCTGTCGTCAAAGACCCAGCTCAGCGTACCTCCGATTCCCTGCATGTACAAGTCGTCCCGGCTGGCGTTGAAAGGGTCTGTAGCGAGCAATGAAACCCGATCCAAGCGGTATGTGAACTGCGCCCGCAGGCTCATCGTTTCGGAGAAAGGAATGGTCCGACGGTAGTGCACCGCATGGGTGTGTGTGCGGGTCAATGCACCCAGGTCTGAGCTGACGCCTTCATTGCCTTGGCGTTCAATGATCCACTCTCGGTCCACCTTGCGCTCTAGGTTTTTGTGTGAGACCACAAATGTGGAGTTCTGCAAGCTGCCCGCTAAACGGATACCCCCTATCCACTTGAAGTCTTCAAAAAGGTCTGAAACCCCAATTTTGAGCAAGCCGCTCAGCCCTGGAAAACTGCCTGAAGCTCCTGTAAAGGGTTGGTAGAATGAAGTCGCAAAACTGTTGTCGACTTGGCTCAGAAGTTGGTCCAAGGCGTAGTTCTTGCGATAGGGCAATGGGGTGGGAACCCGAGGTAGGTTGGCAGCAGCCATAGGAGACACCCCATCAGGTGGCGCTCCACCCCTATCCAAATCCGGGCTGCCCAGGGCCCGTTCCGATTCGAAGGTGTAATTGCGGTAGTCCACCTGACCCGGAAGAAGCGAGAGGTTGTCTTCGGGCAGGTAGTCCCATGGTTTCTGCGCGGATGGAATGACATCAGCCCCCACTTCTCGCATAGCCGCCTTCATAGGGGCTTCAGGTAAATCACCCCTTTTCCAACGTGGCCGTCCTTGCTCAATGGTGACCGCCTCCCAACCATTGCGGGCTTCAAGGAGCTTCAATTCGGCGATGGAACCACCGACGTAAAACCAAGGCGCCTTCCGCGTAAAGTACCGATAGTGAATCGCGGTATCCACCCTGAGTATGGCACTGTCCCTTTTGGCCATGTGGATGGTGTTGGGCTGCCCCGAGAGTTGGTAAGCCATAGTGGCGACATCCAATGCAATGGGCCGCACCTCGTCTTCGTCAGGCGTGTCGGTGATGCGCTCTATGGTTTGGGCGTCCAGATCATACAGCCAGAGGTCCCGTGGACGGTTAAGGGGGACTGCCGGGTTGTCGTCTGCATCGTTTTCGCCGGGACGGTTGCTGCTAAACAACAAGCTGCGCCCGTCGGGCATCCAATCGGGGTTGAGATCGTCCCATCCATCTTCCCAAAGGGGCACCTGTGACCCGGCCAGGGTGTTGTACACGTAAAGGTCAGTGATGCCGGCGCGAACACCACTGAAAGCGATGCGACGGCCATCTGGGGACCAGTCCAAGTCAATCACCTTCTCGATTCTAAACAGCTCGTTCTCGGTGGATTCGCCTGAAGCCGCATCGGATATGGTCAGGAATACCCGGCCCTTTTCCTCGTGGATGTGGGCCAATACAGGCAGGCTGGGGTGCCATGCCAGCACCGGATACGTATCATCGACGATGCGTGTCAGTTTGTGGTCCACTTTGGCAATGCAACGTTTGCGCGCTCCATCGCTCCACCAGACCCTCACTTGTCCCCGTTCGTCGGTGACCCAAGCGGTCCATTGCCCATCGGCAGAAGTGGAGAAGTTGCGGTGGGCATATTTGCGCCGGCCACGGTGTGGCAACGCTCCCATGTGGGCAGAACGTTCTTGGGTGGTGAATGCCTCTGAAAGCACCCCGTTTTCTATACTGGAATCCCGAGTGATGGCCTGTTCGATGGCATAATGCGCTTGGGCAGCAGAAAGCAAACCTTCTAAGTCCATGCCGATCCTGCGAAAGCCCGCATCGAGCGTGCGGCCTGCCTTGAATCCACTGAGCACATCCAATGCGGCCTGCCGTCCAAAAGTCTCCAGCACAAACCGCCAGACGGCTTCGGCAGCAATCCGCCGTTCCTCGCCATCGAGCACCTGCAATTGCGGAATGAGGCCGCGGCGGGTCAAGTCATCCAATTTCGCTTGATCCAGCCCATTGATTGGCCCAGATAAAGCCGCCACCATGCCTTCTTCCATCCAAGGCGGAAGCTGAAACAACTGGCTGTTTTTGATCACCTCTTTCCAGTCGTCCCCAAAAATGTATTGGCGCAACAGGATGCGGTGCAGTCCCTGACGCAACTGAAGGCGAAAGGACTGGTGGTCTCCATCGTACCAGGCAAAAAGCTTCTTGCCATAAATCAAAGTCGACCCCCCAATGTTGCTGGCATCAGAGCCGTCGATGCCGATGTTGCTCTGCCTAAAGTCTGCGTGCTTGTTGAATACAAGGACTTCCACAGGTCCGGCAAGGCGCCGCTGGAAGGTCGACTCTACATCGGGGAGGTCCATCGCAAGGGCATTCATCCCAAACTCTGCCAGATCCCTGCCGCCTTGATAAAAGTAAAGTTCGAAGGGGTCCCCGGAGAGGAACTGCCAATCAAACGTGCGGTATTGCACCCTTTGTTGGCCAAACCCCATATCGAGGCCATTGTGGAATTGGCCCCACACTACAGATGAGCCGAAGGCACAACAGCCCAATACCAAGACCAGGCTGTTCCTGAGCTGCGTTGTGAACGACATCTAAACCGGAATGTACAAACTGCACACGCTGATTCACCGGGATAGGGGAACTTGCAGGCCATGTTTGTACAGGCTTGCAACGCTTTTTCTGAAAATACCGTCCTGCTGCCCGATGGGGAAGGGGGCGTGGTCGTTTTTGACCCTGGTTTCTCTTCTGCGCAGGAATGGGAATGGTTCGATGCTCTGTTGGACGAGCACGGTTTGGTGCCCAAGGCAGTATGGCTGACCCATGCCCATTTAGACCATGTGATGGGCTGCCATGGAATGCACAAACGATACGGCCTGCGCCCACGCTTGCACAGCTTGGATCGGCCCACCTACGAGATGGCGCATTGGGCAGCGGAACGCTATGGTGTGGCGCTCGACCCCTTGCCAGAATGCGAGGACCAAGACTTTGTGGATGGCGAGCAACTAGAGCTCGGACAGCTCAACTTGACGGTCCGTCATACACCGGGCCACGCTCCAGGTCATGTGGTGTTTGTAGACGATCGACATGCCCGCGTCATTGGTGGAGATGTGCTTTTCCAAGGCAGCATTGGCCGCACGGACCTTCCCGGTGGCGACCCCGATCAGCTGGCCGCGAGCATCGAAAACGCACTGTATTCCTTGCCAGACCATTACACCGTGGTTCCCGGGCACGGTTCTGCTACGACCATTGGCGTAGAAAAGGCGGGCAACCCCTTTGTCAACGCAGCGGGCACCGGGATGCTGCAGCGCAAGTGATGCGAGGCCGCATGGCCGTCAGGCTTTGAGGAGGGTGAACGAAAAAGTGGACCCCTTCCCTTGGGTGGACCTCACGGAGATGCTTTGGTCGTGGGCTTCAATGATGTGCTTGACAATCGCCAGTCCCAGACCGCTGCCTCCCGCATTCCTCGAACGGCTTTTGTCGACGCGATAAAAACGCTCAAAAATCCGGGGCAAGTGCTCTTCAGACATGCCCAACCCATCGTCGGCAACCTCGACCAAGACTTGCTCTTCCATGTCGTAACAACGGATTTGGGTGGTGCCTTTTTCCTTGCCGTACCGCAGGCTATTGGAGACCAAGTTTGTGATCACCTGTTCGATTTTACCGGCATCGCCTTGAACATCGATTTTACGCCCCCCGTCTTCCACAAACACCACGCTAATGTCTGCGCGTTTGGCGCGGGGTTCGAGTTGGTCCATGACCTCACGGACCAAGTGGCCCAAGTCAAATGTGGCAACGTCCAATTCCAGTGACCCCCCTTCGATCTTGGTGATGACATCCAGGTCGTCGATGAGCCTTGCCATGCGGTCCACGTTTTTGGCCGCTTTCATAAGGAACTTGCGGTTGTGTTCGGGGTCTTCTAGCGCCCCCTCCAGCAAGGTCAAGATGTAACCTTGAATGTTGAAGACAGGGGTTTTGAGCTCGTGGGCCAGGTTGCCGATGAACTCTTTCCGAAAGGTGTCTTGCTCCTTGAGTAAAGAGATCTCATTGACCTTTTCAGTGGCCCAGTCCATGACATCCAAGCGGACTTTTTCCATCACATCTTCCCCCATGTGAACGTCGCGTGCGCGCTCCTTGGTGCTCTTGAAGCGGTGGATGTTTTTGTAGATGATTCGGACTTTCTGATAGATGAACTTCTCGATGGCGCTGTATATGACCGCCGCAGAAAGTGCAAACAAGACGAATCCTCCCAGCGCAAGAGCTTGGACGGGCGCTTGTACACCATAAATCCAAAAAATTGCGGTGACACTGCCCGTTCCAAAGATGGTGACGAGCAAGGCGCATACGAGCGCGACGCCCCGGGGGGTGCGGATGTTCATTCCTCTTCGAACTTATACCCGACGCCTTTGACGGTCTTGAAATAATGGTCGCCGAGCTTCTCCCTCAGCTTGCGAATGTGCACGTCAATGGTGCGGTCCCCGACCACCACGTCATTGCCCCAAACTTGGGTCAGGATCGTGCTTCTGTTGAAGACCTTTCCCGGTTTCGAAACGAGCAAGGACAGCAATTCGAATTCCTTCTTTGGGAGGCTCAATTCCACCCCATTGCGAATCACGATGTAGCGGTCGCGATCAATGGTAATGGTCTTGCCTTGGTAGACTTCTTGCCTCCCCTCGGACTTTTTACCCCTCCTCAACAAGGCCTTGATTCGACTCAGGAGGACTCGAGGTTTGATGGGCTTGGTGATGTAGTCGTCAGCACCCGCATCGAATCCAGCGATTTGGCTGTAGTCTTCACCTCGCGCAGTCAAAAAAGCGATCACGGCGCCTTCCAACTTGGAGTTTCCCCGCATTTCGATGCACGTCTCCATGCCGTCCATCTCTGGCATCATGACATCGAGCAGGATCAAGTCCGGCGCGACTTTTTCTGCGATTTCGATGGCCTCGCGGCCATTACCTGCGGTATACACGGCAAACCCTTCCTTTTCCAAATTGTATTGAACCAATTCGAGAATGTCTGGCTCGTCATCCACAACGAGAATCGTTTGGCTGTCCATGGCGGGTTGTGTTCTTGGGAGAAAAATAAAAACGAAGCCTGTAGTTCAGGGCTCTTGTGGGCGCGTTGTGAATGCTTTAGGCGAATTAGCGATCAAGGAGGGCTTGGATGCCCGTTGTGAAGGTCTCTTGGCTCCGAGCACCAGCGTTCAAAAAAGCGGTGGGATACAAAGGGGGCAATGCGGCGCTCGGCCCTAAAATCAATCAAGGCGTCTTCCAAAGGCAAGGCGAGGGTTTGCGCCACACGCAATGCGACCATCACTGCCGGCACGGCCAGCGGTTGGCCATTCAAGATTCCCACGAAGAGCGCCAAGCAAATCCACGTGACCGTGACCCCCACCATGGTGAGTGGAACGCTCAGGGTCGTCCTAAAAGCAACGTCCTTGAGACGCCGAGCCGCCAAACCTTGGGCAAATCGGGGCCACCAGCCAGTGGTCAGTGTAAACACGAACCACGCGGGATATCGCCATAGGTGTGGCGTCAGTCGGGTGGGTTTGCCAGCCATCAACCTTCCAGCCGCGGCAAAGTCATCAGCCGTCTTGGGGTGCCGCAAGCCCACTTTGAGCGCATCGTGAAAGTCGTTCAAGGCATCGTCAGGGTTGGCTTGAAGGAGCTCAGCCATGGAACGGAGGAGGCTCGCTTCGGCTGCTTTCCCGTTGAACCCTTCTAAAAACCGGCACGTGGCCAAGTGCACGTCGTACAAAGGCGGCTCCAATAAGTGCACCGCATTCTGGATCAAAGCAGCGTGCATGCGGTCGCTCAACGCCCGGCGAGAAGCCCCTGTATCCTCGGTCAAATCAGGAATGTCCAAATATGGAATGGGTGCGCCGATTTGAACACGGGCTGCGCTGCGGTATGCCTCATACCGTTCAAAATCGAGCCTCAGTGGTAAGATGTCCAATCCACGCATTTGGACATCCGGCTCTTTTAAAGCCCCAGCTACAAGTCGGGCAGTGCCGTGTCGGAGCCGGCGAATTCGGCGTTCATCGAGGTGGCCAGCTTCGGGAAAAATCCCGCACACTGCGCCTTGAGCCAAGCGGGCATGGGCAGCCTCAAAAGTGGCTTTGTTGCGCTCCGCCATATTTGGCGCCCTGTCGATGGCGCGGAAGACCGGCATCATGTTGAACCTCAGAAGCACCCAGCGTGCCGCACGTCGGCGAAAAACATCGGCGCGGGTAAAAAAGTGCAGCTGAGGGTTCAGCATCACACAGGCCAAAATCGGGTCGGCCAGGCCATTCTGATGTCCGGCGATCAGCAGCTTGGCCCGCGCATTGGTTCTAGGACGGCTCAGGTAATGCGCGCCGGGTACCTCCCCGTCGATGCGGTGCCACAATTTGGCCCCCCATCTGGTCCACGGCCGAATCAATGCGTACAGGAGGTGGTGCGCATGCCGGGGAACGGCAAAGGGTGGAGGCGCTATCCGAGGCACTTATCGCAGGGTCACTCCCAGACGTTGGTTCAATTGCCCACAAATCCGCTCCATGGTTTTTTCGATGGCCTTCTCGCTGAGGGTTTTCTCTGCATCCTGAAGTTGAATGGAGATGGCATACGAGGTGACCTCGGTCTTTTCGTCGTGGTAGACGTCGAAGAGGTTGACCCCTCGAAGCAGCTTGCCTCCAATTTGGCGGACCACGGCTTCAATGCCAGCATAGGTCACGCCCGTTGGAACTTGAAGGCTCAAGTCTCTGCGAACAGAAGGGAACCTGGCCAATTCGCTCACCTTGACCGCGCCCTTGCCGGACCAATCGACCAATGCACTGAAAGGCAGGTCGGCGTGGAAGACATCAGCATCGAGTCCAAATTTTCGGGCGAGTCCAGGATGAACGAGACCTGCGCGCACCGAAAACCCTTTGGGACCTTTCCATTCGAGGCCTTCCTTGAAGAAGTCTCCTCCGGGCAACGGCAGACATTGCAGTCCGGCCACGCCACATTGGGTGAGCAGGGCCTCCACGGCGCCTTTCAAAAAGGACATGCCGTCTTGATTCATTGTGCGCCAGCTTTCGGGCGAGGTCATGCCCGATACAGTCAATGCGAGGCGCTCTGATTCTACGTGGCCGCCTTCGCCATCCTGCGCATAGACTTTGCCGAATTCAAACAGCGAGAGGTCGGGATGCTGGTGGTTTTTGTTGCGGACAACGGTTTCGAGTCCTTGGAAGAGCAGCGATTGCCGCATGGCGTCCAATTCGGAGCTCAATGGGTTGAGCAAGATGACGGCCCGTTTGGGGTCCAGGCTCGCATCTTCCACGAGCTTGAGGTGTTCGGCGGGCACGAGCGAATTGTGCATGACCTCGTGGAATCCGCGACCCACAAGGGTGCGCGCCAAATCATTGCGCAGTTGTTCCGGGTCTGGATTGGGTTTTGGCGACAGGGATACGGTCATTCTTCCGGGAAGTGGAATGTGATCGTAACCATGGATCCGCAGAATCTCCTCGACCACATCTGCTGGGCGGGTGACATCCCTGCGATAGGCAGGTACGCTTAAGGAGAGGGTGTCGTTTTCTTCGGAAAGAATGCGGATGTCAAGGTCCCCCAAGATGCCTTTGACGCGGTGACGGTCCAAGGCGACACCAATCATGGTATCCAAGGTCTGCCAGCTGAGTTCCACCAGCGCGGCCTGAGGCAGTTCACCTCGGAAGGTTTGCAGCCCACCGTCGGGTTCAGCTCCTGCACATTCCGCAAGAAGGGCCACGGCTTTTTCCATGCCGCGGGTGGTCATCTCAGGGTCAACACCCCGCTCAAATCGAAAGGAGGCGTCGGTCGAAAGGGTGTGTCGCTTTGCGCTTTTTCGAACGGTGACGGGTTCGAACCAAGCGCTTTCCAAAAACACCGAAGTGGTGCCTTCATGAACGCCGCTGTGGGCGCCACCAAAAACACCAGCCAAACACATGGGCTTTTCGGCATCCGCAATCACCAAGTCGGCTGCAGTGAGCGTCATTTCCTTGCCGTCCAAAGCGGTAAAAGCCTCGCCTTCGGTGGCCTTTCGAACCCGGACCTGCTGGCCAGAGATGCGGTCAGCATCGAACGCATGCAGGGGCTGTCCCAAGTCGTGCAGCACGTAATTGGTGACATCGACCACGTTGTTTTTAGGCTCCAAACCAATGGCGCGCAATCGCTGCTGCAGCCAATCTGGCGATGGGCCCACTTTCACATGGCGTAACGTGATGCCCAGGTAGCAAGGTGCGCCGTGGACGTCCTCCACCTTCAGGGCAATGGGGCCTTGACCAGCCTCAAGTGCCGGCGATGCAGATGCAGTCAGTGCAGGCACACCGTCACCGGTTCCCGTTCCACCATTCCACAACATGGCCGCCCTCAAATCGCGCGCCACGCCGATGTGGCCCATGGCGTCTGTGCGGTTTGGAGTCAGTCCAATTTCTATCCGATGGTCGCTTTCGACCCCAAGTGCGGCTGCGGCACCCGATCCAACAGCAACATTTCCATCCAGAACGAGAATGCCATCGTGTCCATGCCCCAGCCCGAGTTCGTCTTCGGCACAAATCATGCCTTCGGAAACTTCGCCCCGAATTTTCCCCTTTTTGATTTTGAATGGCTCCCCCTCGGTGGGATGACAAACAGCACCAACGGTGGCCACAATGACCTTCTGTCCTACCGCTACATTGGGAGCACCACACACGATGTGGAGCGGGTTTTCGCCGCCCACATTGACCGTCGTTACGCGCAGCCTGTCTGCATTGGGGTGTTGCTCGCAGGTCAAGACCTCTCCAACGACCATGCCTTTCAGCCCGCCGGGAACGGCCGGGATTTCCTCCACACCCTCGACTTCCAAGCCAGTGGCCGTGAGGATGTCGGAAATGGCGTGCGCATCGAGGCCGGGCTGGTGATCGATGGGAAGCCAGGTCCTGAGCCAATCGAGGGAAACGTTCATGCGGCTGTTTTTTTTGCGGACGGAGAAAGGCCGTCTGAGCGCTCGCGAATTTAATCCACGAAACAAAGCATTGGAGCGGTATTGGGCTATTCGTGGGTTCTCCTCACAGCGTTTAATATCTTACAGCCGTGGAACGCCTTGTTGTGAGGCGCTTCATCTTGCCACAATTTCGACGCCGTGAAAAAGATTCTCATCATCGAGGACAACCAGTTTCTCCGGACCACAACCGCTGATATTCTGCAGTTGGCGGGGTATGAGGTAATTCAGGCAGAGCATGGAAAGGCCGGTGTTGAGCGGGCTCAGCTGGACCGCCCTGATATGATTGTGTGTGATGTGGAAATGCCAGAACTGGACGGTTATGGTGTCTTGCATTATCTCTCGAACGACCCAAAAACGGCAATGATTCCGTTTATTTTCTTGACTTCAAGGGATGGGGCAGATGAAATGAGGAGGGGGATGTCGAGTGGAGCAGACGATTATCTCGTCAAGCCATTCAGCGAAGCCGATTTGCTCGCCACCATTGAAGTGCGCCTCAAGAAAAGCGCCATCCTCCAGCGTGAATATGGCCGCCCTCCGCAGCGACTCAACGAATTCATTGCAGACGCTTCGGAGCAGGGAGGCATTCCCGGGATTGACGTAGGTGATCGGCCGCGGCGTTTTGGATCGGGTCAGGTTCTCTTTTCTGAAGGGGACGCCACCAACAACGTGTATTACGTGGCCTCGGGAGTGGTGAAGGTGTTTCGCACCGACAACTATGGCAAAGAGTTGATCATCGAGCTCTGCAAGCCTGGGGATTTCTTGGGCCACATGGATGTACTCAAAGGCTTGGAGTACACCAGTGCCGCGGAGGTGCTGGAGGATGCTGAAGTACACCTCATTCCGCGCAAAGTGTTTTTGGATCTGATGCACCGCAACCGGGATGTAGCCATGCGCTTCATTCGCATGTTGGCTGGCGAAGTGACCCAAAATCAAGAGCGGCTTTTGGCCCTCGCCTACGCTTCAGTCCGGGAGCGAACTGCACAGGCTTTGCTGGATTTGAGCGACCGCTTCAAAGAAGCAGAAACCAAGCCTCAGCTCAGTAGAGAGGACTTGGCGGGCATGGTGGGAACGGCAAAGGAGAGCCTGATTCGCGCCTTGAGCGACTTCAAATCCGATGGCTGGGTCAGTCTTCAGGGCAAGAACGTCCTCATCGAAGACGAAGTCGCCCTCAAGCGTTTTGCGGGGCGATAAGGTCCGCGGGATTTTCTCCGAAATACGCCAATAGGCCCCTTCTGATCAGAACGTCCTGTTGCTTGGGCTCCAGTTCTGGTAAGGGCACTTTTTCTTCGAAGTGCGGCCAACCGTCTTCGTCTCGGCCCACAAATTCATAGAAGCCTTCGGGTACCATGACTGTGCACACCGCCACGTGCATCAGGTCCATCTTCTCGTCCTTTTTAAAGGTTCTAAATCCCTGACCTAACTCCTGGACACCCACCAAAAAAAGGATGTCTTGAAGGTCCATACCACCTCCGAACCGCTCTTCGAGAACGGTCAGCAGTTTGCGCCAGCGGGTTTCAAATTCGACGTCCATTAGGAATTACAATGGTAGGAAAACAGAAAGGAGAGCCCGAAGGCTCCCCTTTCAGATGTCGGGATGACTGGACTTGAACCAGCGACCACACGTCCCCCAGACGCGTACTCTACCAACTGAGCTACATCCCGTATTTCGCCGAAGCGGAGCGCGAAAATAGGCAATTCCTCCCGTCTTCGGGAAGGAAAAAGTCACTCCATGATGACCGTCTGCTCGTTGGTCAGTTCCTCTTCAATCTTGATGATGCCGATGCCTTGGAGCGAACCTTTGGTGGCTTCGATGTCCAAAACGGCAAAACCGGCCTGTCCTTGCTTGTAGTACTCAGAGAAATTGAAGCTCACGCTTCCAGCGGCATTGGTGACCTGAGTCGTGTCAAACCGCAGTTCACCAATGACCGTTTGGTTCACCGATCCTACTGCAAAAAGGCGGACTTCCGCACCTTGAACAGGCGCACCCAAGCTGTTTTGAACGTAGACTACTGCGACAGTGTCCTCGATTTCGTTGCATCCATTGAAGCCGAAGGCAACAACAAACAACAAGGCCAACATGCCGAAAACGTGGAGGGGGGTCTTGGATTTCATATTTTCGAAGTCGCTATTCGCAGGACGGTTCATCGTCCCCACGAAGTTTACAAATAACGCAAATTCCAATCGATGGTTGTCTCCTTCTCCCGCACAATGGTCCTGATGATGTCTTTTCTCTTCCTGCCTTTGGCCTTGATGGCTGCTGCAGATGCCGGTGACGACCGAAAGCAAGTGCGGATTGAAACATCTTTGGGCACGATGGTTGTCGAGCTGTTTGACGAGACGCCGGAGCACCGCGACAATTTTTTGAAGTTGGTCAAAGAGGGTTTCTACCAGGATTTGCTCTGGCACCGCGTCATCAGTGGTTTTATGGCCCAGGGGGGTGACCCGCAATCCCGAGGCGCTGAAGCCGGAATGCGGCTGGGGTCAGGAGGCCCCGGGTATACCATTCCTGCAGAAATTGACCCTCAGTTCATCCATGTAAAAGGCGCCCTTGCCGCGGCCCGACAGGGTGACCAAGTGAACCCAGCCCGTCGCAGCAGTGGCAGTCAATTTTACATTGTCCAAGGACGTGATGTGAGCGCGCAGATGTTGCAGGGCGTCGTCAACAGCCGACGGAAGAGCTCATCGGAGCCATTCAGTTACACGCCGGACCAAATCGCCGCATACCAAGAGCTCGGTGGCACCCCCCATCTCGATATGCAGTACACCGTCTTTGGCCGCGTCATCGAAGGTTTGGACGTGCTCGATGCCATCTGTGCTGCTCAGGTGGCGCAGTCCAGCCGGCCTTTGGAGGACATTACCATGCAGATGACCATCCTCAACTGACCCTGGATGTCGACACTGAATCAGGCTGAACTGGATCGGCTGCTCGCCGAGGCGAAAAATGCCGATGTCTCGAATCCCGATGCGCTCGAATCTTTTCGAATCGCACACTTCGGACGTCAGGGCTTACTCAAGGACCTCAACGAGCGTTTCCGTGCCGTTCCAGGCCCAGAAAAGCGGGAGATGGGGCAGGCCATCAATGCCTTTAAGCAAGCCTTGCAGGCCCACTTTGATCAAGCCAAAGCCGGCCTCACGGCCGAGGAAGACGCCCAATCCAGCGGAGCCGACCATACCCGTCCAAGCGGCGAGGTGCCTTTGGGCTCTCACCACCCCATTCGCATCGTGCGGCGTGAAATCCTTTCCATTTTTGACCGCATGGGCTTTACGGTTGCAGATGGTCCCGAAATCGAAGACGATTGGCATGTGTTCTCCGGACTCAACTTTCCCGAAGAGCATCCGGCGCGTGACATGCAGGATACGTTCTTTATCCAGCGCGACCCCGACCTTCTGCTGCGCACCCACACCAGTTCGGTGCAGGTGCGAGAGATGGAGAAGCGGGAGCCACCACTGCGCATTGTGATGCCGGGCAGGGTGTTCCGCAATGAGGCCATTAGCGCCCGTGCGCACTGCATCTTTCACCAAATTGAAGGCCTGTATATCGACCGGGATGTCAGCTTCGCCGACCTGAAGCAGACGCTGTTGGTCTTTGCTGAGCAGCTATTCGGAAGCGGGACGCGCATTCGTTTGCGCCCCAGTTACTTTCCTTTCACCGAGCCCAGTGCCGAGATGGATGTCTATTGGGGATTGGAAACCGAAGTGGACAAGCGCATTACCAAAGGAACTGGCTGGCTCGAAATCATGGGCTGTGGCATGGTAGATCCCGCCGTTTTGGAGGCGTCGGGCATTGACCCCAATGAGTTTACAGGCTTCGCATTCGGCATGGGCATTGAGCGAATTGCCATGCTGAAGTGGCAAATTGGTGACCTTCGGGCGTTCTTCGAAAACGACATCCGCTTCCTCGAGCAGTTCACCACGGCTTCCTGATGACATCAATCGTCTGACCAACTCGGGGTTTTCAACCGATAGGGCCTGATTCTAGAGCGACAGTACCTAACAGAGGCTTCTGGCTGACGGGTAGCTTGTCTC
The DNA here is from genome assembly GCA_905478795.1 of uncultured Flavobacteriales bacterium. Classification (GTDB taxonomy): domain Bacteria; phylum Bacteroidota; class Bacteroidia; order Flavobacteriales_D; family Sanyastnellaceae; genus UBA8752. Next base: position 1,747 of record CAJQJX010000011.1, on the reverse strand, counting down.
TGAATGCGAGTCTTGATTCTGTGCGGTGTTTTGTTCTGTGCTTTGCCCTGTGTTCATGCGGCGGAGCGCGGAGGTCAAGAGTGGCTCAAACAGTCGGATTCACTGCGCAATGCCGGGCAGGATGCAGCGGCACTGGATTTTTTGAATTCAGCCGAACAGCAGTTTAGGAGGTCAGGCGAAGACTGTTGGGTGGCCCGATGCGCTGAAAGAAGGGCAAGGGTGCACTTGGATTGGCAGAACCCAGTCCACGCTTCCGAAGCTTTAGCGTCAGCTTTAATGTCGGCTGCAGCGTGTTCCGAGCTGTCCGAAGAGGTTCCCGGCTGGCGGTTTGCGTTGGCCAAGGCCAAACTCGATCTCGGCGCGCGCGATGAGGCGCGATGGATCCTGGCAGAACTCGCGGCTGTGGGCACAGATGACAATGCTGATTTGCGCTTGCGCCATTTGGCGGTAGAGTCCCTTGATCGGTTGGCACAAATGTCCTTGCAAGAGGGTGATTACGCGGAAGGATCGCTGGATTATGACCGGTTGGCCGAGGTTCGATTTTCCATTGGTGCTCCGGTTCAAGCCTTGGATGCTTGGGGTTGGTCTGCAGTGTGTTCGGCCTTGGAAGGGAAGGAGGAAGTGGACGATTGGCAGCGCATCCAAGTGCATCCGGCCTGGACCAATATGCCCGTCAAGGAGCGCAGTGAGAAAGGGGTAGCCTGGGGTGGCCTGCTGCTTCAAGCGGGGGCTTTAAATGCATTTGACGCCCTGGCTTTATGGCCTTGGGCTTTGAAGTTGGAGGGTGCACCAGGTTCTGTAAACCCGCTGAGCGAATCGAAATGGGCCTTGTTGAGGGCCCGGCGGCATCAACGCCACAGTGCAGCGCAGGCTTTGGCGGCTTCGCACCAGGCAGAATTGGCGGCCCGGATCATTTCAGAGCGCGCAAGCCGTGAGACGGTGCTGTCGGAGGCCCTTCGGCTCAGGGCGAGCATCCTGGCCAGCACGGGCGCGCATGGACCTGCCTATTTCGCCCTTCGGGAAGCCGACAGTTTGGCCGTGGCGCAAGGCCGCGCAGAACGGGCCCGCAATGGCTTGTTCGAGAGCGAGCCTTGGCTCTCTGCCATTGGCGATGCCCGGACGCGGCTTGAGACCACCCACATGGAGCGTTGGCGCTGGGCGTCCATTGCACTGGGAGCTCTGAGCTTGATCATTTTGGGCGCAGGTGCTGTGGCCTTTATTCGCTTGAACCGGGTCCGTCAAAGGCTGCGTCAATTGCAGCAACATTGGTTGCCAGGAAGACAACATCAGGTTCAGGAGTTGGCCTTGTCCGGAGCGCGGTTGGCCGAAGCGGCATCGGGTCAGAGTTTGCCCACCGAGTTCAGGCAAAGCTTGGATGACTTTGGAAGGTTGGCCACCCTCTGCTCTCAAGAGATGCGGCATGAGCGCATTGACCTCAAATCGCTGTGTTTGTCCTTGGCAGAAGGCCGTCAAATAGGTGCCAGCCTCGAGTGGTCTTTGCACGAAGAGCGGCCTTTTTATGGAGACGAAGTACAGCTGAGGGACTTTTTGTCATCCTTGATTGACGGGATGGGAAGGGGCAGTTGCCGAATGAACGTGCACAGCAAGCCCAGCGGCTTGGAATTTAAGTTTGACGAATTCACCGAGCGCAGCTGGTGGCGCGAAGCCATGAGTCTGTTCGCCCAAGACGGCGAGGCACGTCATTGGTCGCTGGTCAGGTTGCGTTGCGACCGCATGGGGGGGTCTT
>CAJQJX010000010.1 GCA_905478795.1 uncultured Flavobacteriales bacterium | reverse complement strand
CCGGCATGGCCATCCAGCCCTCGGCAAAGTCCGCATAGACGTGCAACATCTTTTCTGCTTCCTCCACGGCCTCGGCCTTGGTGGCGTGAGCGGTGTGGCCTTCCTGCCACAGGAATTCAGTGGTGCGGAGGAAGAGGCGTGTGCGCATCTCCCAGCGGACCACATTGGCCCATTGGTTCACCAAAAGCGGAAGATCGCGGTAACTCTGGATCCAAGTCTTGTAGGTCTTCCAAATGATGGTCTCCGAGGTGGGACGTACGATGAGCTCCTCCTCGAGCTTCGCCTCGGGGTCCACAATCACGCCCTCTCCATCTGGGTCGTTCTTGAGGCGGTAGTGGGTCACCACCGCGCACTCCTTGGCAAAGCCTTCGACGTGTGCCGCTTCCTTGCTGAGGTAGCTCTTCGGGATGAACAGCGGGAAGTAAGCGTTCACGTGTCCGGTGTCCTTGAACTTGCCATCGAGCACCTCTTTCATGCGCTCCCAAATGGCGAAACCGTATGGCTTGATGACCATACACCCCTTTACATCACTGTGTTGGGCGAGGTCGGCCTCGACGACAATCTCGTTGTACCACTTGGAATAATCCTGTTCTCTGGAAGTTAGCTTCGGCATGTCTCGTTTTTGGTACGGTGTTTGCTCTTGATGGGCATCGAGGCGCGAAAATAAGCCACTCACCGTGGTCTTCCGTGCCTACAACATATTGCAACTCCGGTCATTCACCGTAATTTACAACCATCGATGAACGTACTCCGTCTTTCCCTCTTCGCCGCTTTGCCGCTTTGGCTGGCCTCCTGCTCTACTGGAATTGATTTGATCGGGGAGCGGAATGTGGAATCCGATGAGTTCTACCTCGCTAGCGGTGAGCCCCACACGGGCGATGCCGCCATCGATGAAGCCCGATATGGCGACTGGATGGACGAGGTCGACGAGTTCAATGACGGCGACTTTGACACCCCATATGCGGGTCCACTCTCGGGCCGATCCAAGAGCCAACTTTGGAACCGTTACACGCCGGCCTGGACCAATGGAATCTCCTCCAGCTTTGGAAACCCATACGGCTATGGCAATCCATACAGCTCGTTCGGCATGGGCACCGGTGGATTTGGAAGTCCTTATGGAATGGGCCACAACAACATGGCCTTTATGAATGGCTATGACGCCTGGGGCAACCCCATTGGCGGCTTTGGCAATTCGGGTTTCGGCTTTGGCAATCCCTATGCCATGGGGGGTATGGGTGGCAACGGCTGGGGGTATGACCCATGGGGCGGCGGATACTGGGGAGTGCCCAACGGCGGATATTATGGCGGATCCGGATATGGATACAACCCCTACTTTGGGAACATGGGCGCCTATGGCAACCCATGGTGCGGCAATGCGAGCAGCGGTTCAAGCGGAGGCGTGATCACCTTCACTCCACCCCGTCCCCGACCCCGCTTGGGCCAATACACTGGAGCGGACAACGGCACCAGTTCTGGAGGTGGCGGCCAAGCCGGCGTGTCAGGATCTACAGGCAACTCGGGAAGTGCTTCTGGCCACTCCCCCGCTGTTTCACGCACTACTGATCGGGCCAACACCGGTATTGTGGGCGATCAAAACCGTGACCCTGAGGCTGAGCAGCAGCGCCTGCGCAGTGATCGTGAGGCGGCAGAGCGCAGGGCTTTGGAACGTCAGAGAGCACGCAGACAGATGGAACGCGAGGCGCAGCAAAACGTGCGGGACAGCCGCAAGGCAGCGCGCAAAGCCAACACGTCTAGCAATGGCCGTTGGGCTATTGATCGCCAAGATTCGAATGAAGGGAGCCCCTCTGCACCGCGTCAAGAGCGTACGTCGCCCAGCCTGAACAAGAACACGGGCACACCGAGCCCAAGCCGGGAATCAACCCGTCCTTCAAACAACACCAACAGCCGGCCCAGTTCGCCGCGCCCGTCCAACAGCCGCTCAGGATCGAGCCGCGGTGGACGGGGAGGATGATGCAAACGACAACTTCATGATGATCAATTGCAAGAGGGGACTTACCGTCCTCATGGTACTCTGTGCCCAATGGGTTGCCGCACAAGGTTTGACCGACGTCATGCAGTACAGCCGTCAAGACCCCTTGGGGTCGGCTCGAACCATGGGCATGGGCGGGGCCATGACTGCCCTTGGAGCGGACCTCGGGGCCATCTGGTCCAACCCTGCGGGCCTGGGGATGTACAGATCGAGTGACATTTCCTTTAGCCTCGCACCGGGTGCCGGAGGAGCGAGGACCGAATACTTGGGCAACAAGAGCGTGACGGCCGAGCCGCATTTGATTGTGGGGCAACTGGGTGTGGCCCTTACCATGCCCATGCTCAGCACCGATTTTAAGCGGGGCACTTTTGCATTCGGCTACACCCCGCTCAACGACTTTCACCAAAGGGCCGAGTGGAGCGGTGAGACGGAGGGAAACAGCATCACGCAGCAATTCGCCCAACAGGCCAACGGAACCGATTTTGACAGCCTTTGGTACTACCATCCTTTCGATGCGCAACTTGCTTGGTACACGTATCTGATCGATACACTGGCTGGGTCTTCCGACCAATACGCCCCCGCCTTTGCAAACGACAATGTGCGACAGGAGCTTCGGCGCGACCGCACAGGGCGCATGGGCGAAACCACCATTGCCTTTGGCACCAGCTATCGGGACCAGCTGCACATTGGCCTGTCGGCAGGAATCGTCTCTACCGAGATGAACAGGGTCGATGTGTACCGCGAGACGAAGACTTCGGGCCCCTCAGCGCTCCAAGACCTGACTTTGAATGACCGCCTCGAGATTTCGGGCTCTGGGGCTTATTGGGCCTTTGGATTGATCCTACAGCCCCAAAAGATGCCTTTTAGGTTGGGTTGGAGTTACCGCAGTGGTTCGGTGTTGAGCATCGAGGACTTTTACCAGGTCGACGCGTCTGCGACGTTCGCCGGTGCCGGAACCTTTGAGGCAGAAAGCCCAAGCAGCTTTGTGGAATACAAGATTCGGACGCCGCGAAGGCATCAATTGGGCATGAGTTGGACCTTTGGAAAATGGGCCGTCCTGAGCCTAGACTATGCCCAAACGGATTACGCAAAAGCCGACTTCACCTCCGACGATTTCTACACTGAGGACGTCGAGGCGATTCAAGCCGACATCGAAGACGACTTTCTGCTGGAGCAGCAATACCGCTTTGGATTGGAAGTCCGCGCAGAGGAAGACTGGCGTGTCCGCCTCGGAGGTGGATGGCGTTCCATGGCTGCCGTCCCGCTGTCCAATGGATTTGGCGACACGGGGGCCATCATTGAGGGCAGCGGCAACATGGGGCACTTCGCGCTGGGCGCGGAACACCGTCAAGAAACGTGGTATGCCGGCGCGACGTACCGTCACACCTCGACCCCAGATGGCCGCAAGGTTTACGGCCTGGCTCCCGAGGTGGCCACAGGGCGCACCGGACTGGGTCTGCTGATGCTGACCATTGGGGCACGGTATTGAACGTGCCCTTCTAAATCCTCACGAAGGGATGCAGCCCCTTGAGCGGGGCCCACTGAATCAGGCCTTGGCCTTCTTCAGTTTCTTCTGAACGGTCTTCTCCATCTTTTCTGCCTCCTCAATGGCGAGTTCCTCGTCGACGAGGATACGGCCACTGTGCTCGTCGACGATGATGCGCTTGCGGGCGCTCACATCGAGGATGCGCTGTGGTGGAATCTTGATGAAGCTACCGGCACTCGCCTCACGCTCGATGGGGACAACGGCCATACCATTCTTGGCACCACCGCGGATGCGCAAGTAAGCCTTGAGCAGTCGGTCATCGATGCTCTCGGCCATTGCGCCACTCAAGCTGTTGAGGACTTCCTCCTCGGCACGGGTTTCAGCGATGATCTCGTCGAGCTCAGCGCGCTTGGTCTCCAAATCGGCAGAGCGGTTGTCAAACTTGCCCTGTACCTCTTCGATGATTTCTCCTTTCTGCACGAGCTGTGCTTCCGCCTCGCGGATGCGCTTCTCTGAAAGTTGAATCTCCAAGCTCTGGTACTCGATTTCTTTGTTGAGCGACTCAAACTCCCGGTTGTTCCGGACGCTGTTCTGCTGCTCTTCAAAACGCTTGATTGCCGCTCCGGAATCGATGATGGATTCCTTGCGCTCGTGAATCTTGGACTTGATGCCGTCGGATTCGGCTTTCAGCCGCTCCAAGCGGGACTCAAGTCCTGCCAGTTCATCTTCGAGGTCTTCGACTTCGAGGGGCAATTCACCGCGAACGACGCGAAGCCGGTCAATGCGGCTGTCGATCAATTGGAGGTCATAGAGCGCCCTGAGCTTTTCCTCTGCGCTCGTGGCTTTGGTCTTCTTGGCCATCAGGATACGTGAATGGGGTTGGTTCGGACTTCCGACAAAAGGACTGCGAAATTAGGGAATCCAAGCTTGAAGTCAGCCAATTGATCCACAAGCCATTGCGATATTCCACTTTCGGCCTCAGCGTGACCTATGTCCGCAATGGTGATCCGGCCCTCTGTATCAAAGAATTCGTGGTATTTGAAGTCCGAAGAAAGGAACACATCTGCTCCCGCACGGATGGCATCAGAGAGCAAAAAACTGCCTGTTCCGCCGCACAATGCCACCGTCTGAATCGCCTTTTTCGGCGGATTTGTGTGGCGAACGACCGGTGCATCGAATGCTGATTTGACCCGCTCCACGAAATCTGACCACGCGATGGGCTCGGCAAAAGTTCCAATGCCGCCACTTCCCGCTGTAGGGTGCGCGTTGTCGAGCATGACCACATCATGGGCCACTTCCTCGTACGGGTGCGCTGCCTTCATCGCAGAGATCACCTTGCGCACATTCCAGCGCTCCACCACCATTTCGATGCGGGTTTCTCCCTCGTGGTGACGCTCCTGAAGCTGTCCTACAAATGGCCGAGCGCCTTCGCCTGCCCTAAAGGTCCCCTCGCCGTCAAGGTTAAAACTGCACTCATCGTAATGCCCAATCTGACCTCCTCCAGCAGCAAACATGGCATTCCGCACGACTTCGGAATGCCCTTGGGGAACAAAAGTGACCACCTTGGCGAGGGTTTCTGTGGCGGGCCGCAGCACCTGCATGCCTTCCAGCCCCAGTTTGCGGCACATCATGGCATTGACCCCGTGGGCCACATTGTCCAGGTTCGTGTGAATGGCATAAAGTCCAATACCGGCGCGCAAGGCTGCCATCACGGTCCGCTCCACCTGGTTTCTTCCGGTCAAGCTTCGGAGCGGCCTGAATACAATCGGGTGGTGTGAAACGATCAAGCCCGCCCCATTTGCCCGTGCCTCTTCTACCACCTCCTCGGTCACATCCAAGGACACGAGCACCTTCTGGATTTCTGTGTGTGGCTCGCCCACCAGCAGACCACTGTTGTCGTAATCTTCTTGCAATGCTGGAGGGGCAATGCGCTCCAAAAAGTCGATGATGTGCTGAATTTGTGGCATGGTGTGATTTTCTGATACCTTTTGAAGGGCAATCGGCTGCAATGTGGCAATTTCGCCAACGATGGCCATTTCCCCCGCATCAAAGTCGATTCAAGGTTCAGCCGGTATCATTCCGGTGTCGCTGCGGGATCGTTGGTGGTGGGCACCCTTCGCTTGGGCCTTCAAAAGCGTTGTGCGATTGCGCCACTGGGCCTACGATGTGGGACTCCTGCGCTCCAAGCCGGGCGCGCTACCCGCCATCGTATTGGGCAATATCACGGTGGGCGGAACGGGGAAAACACCGCATGTCATGGCCTTGCTTCAGGCTATGACTGCTGCCAACCCCAACCGCCGTTGGGCCATTTTGTCTCGCGGTTATGGCCGGGCAACCAAGGGGTACCTGCAAGTTGACCGAGAAGGAAGTCCAGAAGAATTTGGCGATGAGCCCCTCGAGCTGGCTCGAAAATTCCCCAAAGTCAGCGTTGTGGTTTCAGAAGACCGCGTCGCCGGCATTGAGGCCCTGAAAACACAAGGACTGGCCGACGCGGTGATCCTGGACGACGGCTTTCAACACCGCCGCCTCTTGCCCGCCTACAACATCGTCTTGGTTGATGCTACACAGCCTGTGGACCGCGACTATTTCTTGCCACGCGGGCGACTCAGAGACCTCAAAGACCGGCTTCAGGCCGCCCAAGCCGTCATCATTACCCGTTGCCCTGACACCCTGACCAAAGGTGACCTGCGCCTCTGGAGACACCGGCTTCAAATGAAACCCGAACAATTGTTGTTGCACTCGGGCACCATGGTCGAGGGGTTGCGCGACCTGCGCACCAAACGCTACGCGGGCTGGCCCCGAAATTGTATCGCAGTCTCAGGCATCGCGCACCCTGCCCAGTTCGAAGCCAGCCTCTCCCGCAACTGCAAGGTTTCCCGACACTTCATCTACCCCGACCACCACACTTTTAAGCCGGAAGAAGTCGAGGAATGGCGCGCCGCATTGAAAGGCGCAGGATATCCAGAAGCCTTGATTACCACAGAAAAGGACGCTGCCCGCCTGCGCAATATGGCTTTACCAGAAGACCTGCAGATCTTGGTATTGAGCATGCAAGTCAAGTGGTGGGATGAGGATGCCCTGCATGCACTGTTGACTTCCATCGACAAGCGGGTTGAAGCTTCGGCAGCTGTCACGGATATTTGAACCATGGTCCCAACTCCATTCCGTTTTGGCAGCCAAACGGCTGCATTCCCCATTCTGCTCATTGGATGCCTGCTTATTGCAAGCTGCTCTGGGCCATCGGCCGGAATATCTGGCCACATTGAAGGCGGTGAAAACGCCGAAGTCCGACTCGCCGGATTGGGCCAAAGGGGATTCATGGACATCGACACCGTCACCGCAGATGGTGCCGGACAATTCAACATCCCTGCCACTTCACTCCAAGGACTGGCGTTGGACGTCTACAAGGTGAGCGTTGGCGACGGGCATTTCTTTGTGATTGGCGACTCCCTTTCTTCTTTGCAGGTGGAGGGGAAGCTCCCGGAGCAGGCGGGCTTGATCACTGCATTGGATGTGCAGGGCGACACATGGACCTCTGGATTTGCAGACTTCATCTCTGAATTGATGATGCGTCAAGATTCGTTGAAAGAGGCGAAGCTGGCCGCCAGCCAAGGCACATCAGCCCAAGAACAAATCGAAGGCAAGCAGCGCTACGATGCCATGCAAGAGCGTCAAACCAACTATGTCCGCAACACCGTTCGCAGCCATAAAACGGACCCCATAGGGCTGATGGCCTTAGAGCACCTGAATTTGACGGTAGACCGCCCGCTGGCCGCACAGGTGATCGACAGCACCCGGACGCTCATGGGCCACAGCATGGCCCACCGCAATTTGTCTCAGCGCGTGACCAAACAGCGCAAGCCCCAGCAATCCTCTAGAAGGAACGACTTGATCAAACCGGGAATGGCGATGCCGGACATTGAACTGAACGACCCAAGCGGCAAAAAGCGCGCCCTTTCGGACTTGCGCGGGAAGGTGGTCTTGGTGGACTTCTGGGCGAGCTGGTGTGGACCGTGCCGCCGAGAAAACCCCAACGTGGTGCGTGCCTGGAAGGAATACAAGGACCAAGGTTTTGAGGTCTTCAGTGTGTCGCTTGACAAAGACGCCAAAAAGTGGCAGCGCGCCATTGATCAAGATGGGCTGATCTGGCCCTATCACATCAGCGACCTGCGTGGTTGGAGCAGTGTGGCCACACAGCTCTATGGAATCAGCAGCATTCCTCACGCCATCTTGATTGACAAGGACGGCACCGTCGTTGCGACCCACTTGCGCGGAGCGCAATTGGAAGCCGAACTCCAACGGTTGCTTTGAGCCCGATCGACCGTGGCCCTTCACTTTGCCTCTGACCTGCATTTGGGTGCACCTGACGCCACTTCCTCTAGGGAGCGGGAACGGGTTTTCCTGACCTGGCTCGAGGAAATAGGCCGTAAGGGTGACGCCCTGCATTTGGTGGGCGACCTCATCGACTTTTGGTTTGAGTGGCGTCACGTGGTCCCCAAGGGCTCTGTACGCCTTCTGGGAAAGGTGGCTGAACTGGTCGACGGTGGCCTCGACGTCCACTGGCACTTGGGCAACCACGACATGTGGACCCGAGGATACCTCGCCGATGAATTGGGCGTTCAAGTCCATACGGACCCCATAGAGGTGCACCATGCCGGTCGGCGATATTTGGTAGGGCACGGAGATGGGCTGGGGCCTGGAGACCGCAAATACAAGGCCCTCAAAAAGCTGTTTCGACACCCTGCAGCGCGCTGGGCCTTCGCCCGCCTTCATCCTGACACAGCGTTTGGCATTGGTGCGCGCATGAGCCGCGATAGCCGTTCTGCTGGCTCCGAAGCTGAAGCCCATTTCAGTGGTCCAGAAGGAGAATGGCTGCTGCACCACTGCCGGGAGGTATTGACACAGGAACATTACGACGGGTTCATTTTTGGACACCGCCACCTGCCCCTGGATCTCGAGGTGGTCACCGCAGACGGCGCCAGAACATCGCGCTACCTCAATTGCGGAGACTGGATCACCCACCGCAGCTATGTGACCGTGGACGAGACTGGCGCACATCTGCGCTATTGGAAATAGCGCCAACCCATCAAAAAAAAACACCGCCGCATCCCGAAGGAAGCGGCGGCGCATTCAAGTTTGTTTCAGAAGAATCAGTGGACGATCACCTGCGTGCTCTCCATATGCTGTCCTTCTTGTGCCGTGACGATGTAGAGGCCGGGGGCCAGATCGGCAACAGAAACCCGCACCTGACCACCTGCTGTGGCTTGCGGTGAAATGGTGCGCAATGGACGTCCATTGACATCATAGATGCTCACGGTTGGTTGCTGCCAACCCGTTCCCAACTTCACAGTGATGTCCTCTCCTGTGGCAGGGTTTGGATATACCAGCAAGTTGCGCTGGTCCGCCGCTTCTGCAAATGTCACTTCTTCCGTGCCGAGATAGGTGTCACTGCGGAAGATGCCACGTCCGTGTGTACCCGCATAAATCGCCCCATTGTTGGTCACCTGAGACCACTCTGTGGGCATGTGCCATTGCTGCTCCATAGAGAAGACAGGACTCGCTACACCGTCAGCAGTCGATACCATTCCGAGGTTCTCCACCGTCCAGTTCTCACCACCATCGATGGTCTGCCACACGCCATGCTCGGTGCCCACCAAAATGGTGTTGCCCGTAGGGTCACCCTGGTCGATCACCACATCGTAGATGGGCATCTTGACCAAGTCGCTGCTTCCCGAGAACCAAATGTTGTCCCAATCGGGGTTGTCATCGAGCGCATTGAAAGTCTCCTGCACCTTACCTCCACTCACGGAGCCGTAGCCACCTACAGTAGCCACCACGTGGTTGGGATCGTTTACATCTACTGCTACGCCGGTCACGACCGTTCCTGTGGCCATAATTTGCCTGCGGGTCACTTCCTCTGGTGTTTCGCATGAACCCTCATGCTTCCAGAGATTGTTCAAACCGCTGTAGCGATAAAGCTTGGAATCCCATCCTGCCACAAAAATGTGGTTTCCAGATTCGGGGTGGTCGCCTGCTGCGAATTCGATGCCCTTGGCACCGCCGCCTGCAGGAGCGTCACCCAAACGGAACCAACGCGGCTGGGCATTGAAGTTGAGTCCATTCCGCGTCATCCAAAGACCGCCACTGCCCGAGAAGCTCATGACCGTCATGGTGGTGTATGGGTCTGTCACCTCGATGACTTCGTGGACGTCATACAAGGTGTCCGCTGCATAATTCCACGTGGTGTCGCAAATGGTCACAATGGAGGTGTCTCCTTCTTCGATGATCTCCACATCGTCGCAATCGAAAATGACGGACAAGTCTTGGTCATCGAGCCAAGGGTATTCTGTGTTTTCTACAGGACCGGTCTCCGAAACGAATGCCGGACGGATGAGTACATCCCAATACCGAAGAGGGGCCTCCAGCGTATACTCAAATGGACGGTTGAGGTTGGCCGTTTCCATGGTGAAGGTGCTGTCTTCGATGGTCTCATCAAATGGATTGACCAAGGATACGGTCATGCCGCTGTTCTCGTCGTTGAAGTCCTCGTAGAGGTTCATGCAGGTGTAGAACGACGTCTGCACCTCGTCTGCGATCAAGTCGACAATGCATTCGTCCCAGAAGGAACCCGCATCGGTAAAGGCAGAACCCTGCTGATAGAATCCCCTGCCGAGAACACCATTCTGCGAGGTGGCAAAGAAGGGCACTCCTTCCTGCAAACCTGTTGCCTGTGACATGGCACAATCAAAACCGTCGCCACCGAATACGTCTGCGGCATCCATGTCGTTAAAGAAGGCTCCATTGCCAGGGATCAATGATGTGCCATTGTCTTGCGACCCGCCCATTACCTCACTCTTTGGGCCATAGGCAATGCCGTAGAACTGGGTCAATTGCAAACCGCGGTTGCATGCCGTGTAGGTGACCCCTCCATTGTCACTGCGGAAGATTCCGCCGTCACCAGCGATGAACATTGTTCCACCGGGAGTAAAGATGATTTCGTGGACGTCCGCATGGACGTAGAATGGGTTCGAGGCACCACCTCCCATGGAGGCTGCCTGCTCGGCTTGGTAAGACGGACCGCACTTCCAGAGCGCCTGACCTCCAACGAAGGCCATCTCTGGATTGCCTTTTTGAACACCCAAGGCCAAGTCATACCGCGCTTGGTTGTTGGTGGGACAAATGTCATAGCCCTCCACACCATCAGGCCAAATCTCCTCCCAAGTGACGCCACCGTTGGCGCTGTGAAAGACGCCGCCAAATTGTGAGCCCGTGGTCGCGAGCAATGCGAAAGCACTTTGAGAGTCGTCTGGACTAATGGCCACTCGGCAACGCCCAAATCCTTGGGTAATCACAGGGTCATTGGGGCTTCCAGAAACGGTTTCTGCCGTAGCAAAATCGGTGCTGCGGTAAACCCGGCCGTTCGATGTCGAGATCAACATATATGATCCGTCCAAGGCGATTTCAATGTCTTGCACGGATGTTGAACCTGCAATGCCGGAGATGACATCGGTGAACACTTCACCGTTCTCGATGTATCCCAAACCTTGGACACCCCCGTACCAAACACGTGAGGCCACACTGGGGTCCGCGACCAAAGCATCGGTTGCACTCCAATCTCCTCCATTGAACAATCCAGGGTCTGTTCCTTCTACTCGGTTCCAGCTCTCGCCCATGTCGGTAGAACGGTAGATGCCGTCTCCGCGGAAGCCAGAGCCTCCCACACCGCTCACCCCGTCAAACAAGGTGCCGGTTCCGACGTACAGGTCACCATTTCCAGCCATGGCAATTGAACCTACCATAGCGGCCGGGAAGCTTGAAACGCGCTCCCAGTTGTCACCTCTGTTCCATGAGCGCCAGAGTCCACCACTCACACCACCTGTAAACAAGTGAAGCTCATTCACGGCCAAAATGCAACGGGTACGACCCCCTACATTGTCTGGGCCCATGGCGTTCCAGTAATGCGCCGAAGAAGCGCGATTGGCTGATTGGGCGGCGGCCACTTGGCGTGTACGCTCTCCGAGAAGGCGCAAACCTTCGTGGTTCATTTCGCCAGTCTCGATGTCTGCGCGCAGAGCGAGCATCAATTGCTCCATGCCAGTAGCATCCGCGACAGGCTCTGTCACACTTGCAGAGCGGGGCGCATAATCTGCACGGTCTACAGGGGCAGTTTGGAGGAAGGCCAATGCGCAGAGGCTAAAGGCAATGGCGGACAGGAAGACAGTATTCTTCATTGTGGATCGGTTCCCTTCTTAAGAAGGCGGAATTTAATGCAGGAACACCAGCTGGACCGAATGGGTTCGACAACTGTGCATATGCGGCCCCGAAAAGGGCATGAATCGGCCCTTACAGCGCTCAGACGACGTGCTTCTCGGCGTGGTAGCTCGACCGAACCAAGGGGCCACTTTCAACAAACATGAAGCCCATAGCGAGCCCTTCTTCCCGCAAACTGGCAAAGACATCGGGGTGCACAAACTCCGCCACAGGAAGATGTTTGGGCGTTGGCTGCAAGTATTGACCTAAAGTGAGGACCTGACAGTCTACAGACCGGAGGTCTTCCATGGTCTCGCGGACTTCTTGAACGGTTTCGCCCAATCCCAACATCACTCCACTTTTGGTGCGAATACCGGCTTTCCTCAGGCGCATGAGCACTTCCAGACTGCGGTCATATTTGGCCTGAATACGGACCTGTTTCGTCAATCGCCGCACAGTCTCGAGGTTGTGAGAAACGACCTCTGGCGCGACGTTGATGATTTTCTGGAGGTTCTCCCATTTTCCCGCGAAATCTGGAATCAGCGTCTCCATGGTTGTTCCTGGACTCTGTTGGCGGATGGCGCGCACGGTTTGGGCCCAGATTTCGGCACCGCCGTCGGAGAGATCGTCTCGGTCTACAGATGTGATCACGGCGTGTTTGACCTCCATCAGCTTTACGCTGTTGGCCACCCTACCGGGCTCAAAAGGGTCTACCTCATCGGGGCGGCCCGTTGAAACATTGCAAAAACCGCATGAACGTGTGCAGACGTTGCCCAAAATCATAAAAGTGGCCGTGCCTTCTCCCCAGCACTCCCCCATGTTGGGACAATTCCCACTCTCGCAAATGGTATGCAGCTTGTGCTCACTCACCAGTCCGCGGACTTTCCGGTAAGCCTCGCCGGTAGGCAACTTCACCTTGAGCCAAGGTGGCTTGGTCCGACGCTGGGGACGATCAGAACCGGTGGGAGATGGTGTAGCCTGGGTCATGTCTTGAATTTCTGTCGACCTAATGTCCAATGAGCAAACAAGGTCAAATAGAGCCGGTCATTCTGGCCAAATTCTTCTGCCATGATCACCACGCGAGTGGGAAAGGCGTCCACTTGAATCCCTACGGACAACATCCGCAAGGTTTCCCTTTCTCTTCCGTACTCAAAATCTGCGGCTGCCCTGAAGTATGCACCTGGGTGGGGCGTCAATTCCAAAATGCCGTTCATGGCCCCGGCGCGTCCGTAAATATCGTTCGTGCCATGCTCAGAAGGGTCGTAGCGTTGCGTGAGCAAATAGGTGTACGGAATCTGTGGGTAACCGATTTCGAGGTAAACGGGCTTGGTCAGACCCAAGGCCGCTCCAAAGGAATAATGCCAACCTATTGACACCCCCCCATTGCGCAATTTGGGCGTGGCGACAGTGCGCTTCCCCCAACCCAAACGCAGTATATAGAGGGCATTCACCTTGCCAAAGACATAGCTCTTGGCCTGATCGTAGGCGGGGTTAAAACTCCGCACCTCCTTGGCGTGCTTCATGCTGGCGAATCCAACAGACCAAGTGCTGAGTTTGCCCACTCCTCTGTACTTACCCCTTTCGATGATGCCTCCCATACCGCGGGTATGCAGGGTAATGCCCGCCTCATAGCGGTGCGTAAAGACCGTAGCAGGAGCATCTTGTTCCCCTTCATCGGTAGCACCTGCTTGGGCCCAAACGCCACCTATGGAAGCTGTTGCGAGTAACCACAACACCAACCCCACAAGACGCTGCACACATGCAGCGTTCATTTTTGGAGTGGAGGAACAGATAGACACCGTCATGAACTTACGAAATTAGCGCACGATGAAGTACGCCCTATCCTATCCTGAACCCCTCAGAACGCAAGCGGTTCACCAAGGCAACAGCCAAATTCTGTTGACAGACGCTCCGCAGGACAACGGAGGACTCGGTGAAGCCTACTCGCCCACCGACCTCATCGCCGTCGGATTGGCCAGCTGCATCATGACCATTTTGGGACTCAGGGCAGCATCCCGCTCGCTTGAAATTCAGGGTATGGACGCCACGGTTGAAAAACAAATGAGCCCGCAACCAAGACGCGTTGGAAGCATCTCAGTGGGGCTCACTGTTCAATTGTTAGGCGGCGATCAAGGCGATCGGGATTGGTTGCGCCAAGAAGCGCTCGCCTGTCCCGTGGCCTTATCCCTACATCCGGACCTCCATCAAAATGTGACCATCACATTTACCTGACGGGGCCCTTTACAGGGCAGTTAATGACTGTCAGCGCATTCTACCTCGCCGGCTTGCGGCGATTCGAATTCTACGCCATTGTAGGCGTCACAGTACTGGTAAGACATTGAGCAGCTGCTCAGTCCGATGCTAATGAGTAGGGCAAAAGCCCCGATTTTGAAGTTCTTCATGATGGATTGATGGGTGGGTTCGTGAAGGACACAATCACCATACGCGTGGAAATCCGATAGGGTTACGTTTTGCTGTGCCAACTTGCCGCCACATTGCGACACGACTGTTTCAACCTCTTTAATGCAGGTCCTTCTGGGTCTGCTCCTGTCCTTAAGCTGAGGACCGGTGCGCTGTATGGCGGGGTCCATGTACTGTGGATGCTGGCCTTGTGCTTGGTTGGTTGTCAGTCCAGCTCGACGCTGGGGACGAACCTCCAGGAGCCCTACCAATGGGAAGGCCTGTCCCATCACCCGCAATATGTATGGCACAGGTGCAGCGCCGACTCAGCGGCGATCTATGTTCGACTGCCTGCGCATGAACCCCTTCACTTAAGGGAAAACCGAGACCAACCTTTTGGTTTTTCGCTGCAACTCGACCTGGCGATTCAGCCACTGGATCATGCAACGACCGATTCGGTTTGGAGCAACCAGTCCTTGCAACGCAGTTTTAGTTGGACCGGATCTGCCGACCCGGAGCGGACGGAGCTCACCGCCCGTTTCAGCTTCCCTTTGGCTCCTGGCCGTTATCGGATTTCCCAATCACTGTCTGATCTGCACCGAGGATCAACCGTCAGGAGTGCCACGTTGATGGATGGACGGTCGGTGGATGCCGCCGTACGTTCATTGGTATTTGACCCTGCCACAGGACAACCCGCGTGGAACGGCCACCTGGCTGCAGGCCAAATGGCGGGGATTTTGGTCCCGCCGGATTTGACCGATGGGCAATGGATGCACGCCGCTTTGCCTCCTGTGGATTCATTTCCAAGCGCCCCATTTTTGGACAGATCGCCGCGCCCCATCAGTTTCCCTGAACCTTTTGAATCGCGGATGCCCGCTGCCGTGGATGCAGGCATGGCCAACCTCCCCCCCGGCGATTGGTCAGGCTGGGGAATGTTGATTTGGGATGCAACCGCTGGATTGCACCAATGGACGGTGCAAGGGAGTCTTCGGCACATCACACTGCCTGCACGACGGGCGCACTTCCCCTCCATGCGGGACGTCCCTGAGATGATCCGAGCGACCCGTTTCATCGCAACCCGTGACGAATACCGCACCATGCGCGAAGCGCGCAACCCGAAGGTCGCCCTCGACGCGTTCTGGCTTCAATTTGCGGGCAGACCCGAGCAAGGAAGGGAGCTCATTCGGACGTACTATGGCCGCATCCACGATGCCAATGTGTTTTTCAGCGGACTGAAAGAAGGCTGGTGCACAGACCGCGGCATGGTTTACGTGGTTTTTGGACACCCCGATCGCACCAAAAGAGACCGCTACGGCGAGACTTGGATCTACGGGGATGATGGAGATGTCAACGCCCTCATTTTCCGTTTCTCCAGCAGGGCATCGGGCGATGACTACAATGTTTATGAGCTCGAACGGTATCCTGGATTCCGCAGTCCTTGGGAAGCCATGGTATCGAGCTGGAGAAGAGGCAAAATCAGAAGAAGATGAACAGAAGATCCCGACAAGACGATGACCGCATTATAGGGTGGCACCCGGTCCAAGAGGCCTTGGATGCCGGCAAGGAGTTCGCGAGGGTCCTGCTTCAACGCGACGCTAAGGACGAGCGCACCAAGCTGCTCGTCTCAGAGTTGCGCGATCGTCGCATCCCGATTCAAAGGGTGCCCAGAGAAAGGCTCGACAGAATCACCAAGAAGAACCACCAAGGCATTGTCGCTTTTGCTTCTCCCATCACTTTCATCAACCTGGAGGAATTGGTCCAACAGGGGTTTGAATCTGGAAAACGGGTGATGATTGTGGTCTTGGACGGCGTCACCGATGTCGGCAACCTCGGCGCCATTGCCCGATCAGCGGAGTGTTTTGGAGCCACCGGACTTGTGGTACAAGACCACCATGCCGCTCCTGTCAATGAAGACGCGGTCAAAACGAGTTCCGGCGCCTTATTGCGGTTGCCAGTGGCCCGGGTTCCCGACGTCACGAAGGCTTTGCGCTATATGGGGAAGTGTGGTTTGGAACGCATTGGCCTGAGCGAGAAAGCCGAGATGAACATCACCGATTGTGAACGCTCAGATGCAGCGTGCTTGGTGCTGGGCGATGAAGAACTTGGAATCTCGACAGCCTCTTGGGCGCAGTGTGACGTGCACACCACCATTCCCATGAGCGGCAGCACGGGATCGCTCAATGTGAGCGTCGCTGCAGGCATTGGGCTGCATCACCTGCTCGGCTGAGGCTCTTCTGCC
This sequence comes from uncultured Flavobacteriales bacterium, assembly GCA_905478795.1. Taxonomy (GTDB): domain Bacteria; phylum Bacteroidota; class Bacteroidia; order Flavobacteriales_D; family Sanyastnellaceae; genus UBA8752. The sequence continues at coordinate 10,822 of CAJQJX010000010.1, read as the reverse complement.
CAAAAGCAATAAAGCCCATCAAGGGCTGCGTAATGGCGGTCAAACGAACTAAATTTTCGATTAATTTATTTTTTTCGTCGATTTTTTATTTTGTTTCGTATATTTGAATGTTCACCCGGTCGTCGTTTTTCAGTGATTGAGCCAAAATCAAACTGAAAACGTTATATGACGCACTTTAACTACGTTCGCATTCAATCTCGAAGCCCAAAGGGTTTCGGGTCTTTTGGTACCCCAATTTTTCGTGTGATGCCTGCACGCCTACTCCTCATCGGATTCCTCCTCTCTACGACCCCCTTCTTTGGGCAGTCATTCCTTCGCGTCACTTGTGACTCCACTTGCCTTCCCGCCTTTGATCAGGCGCCAGAAGATGTCGTGGTCACTTGTGAAGAAGCGTTTCCTGATTTTGTGATCCCCAGCGCATCTGCGTGTGCTGAGACGCCCATCATGAATACGCCATCCGTTACCATGGATGCGACCTCCATTACGCGACATGCTACCACTGTTGCAGAAGGCGACGGTCCCGACTGGGCACTTTGGCTCGGTGGTTTTGAAGCCATGGGGCACGGTGCGAGCGACTACTTCGTCCCATTTGGAGACGGCATCACCTTTGAGCAGTACGCCAACGGAACGGCCCGCTTTACTGGTGAAATGGTCAACGATACAGACCCCAACCAACGGTTTGAATTGAATGTATTCCTCAAATATGGACAGGATTACGACAGTTGGACTGCCCAGGGCCGCCTTCCTAAGGACGACATGGGGCTAGAGGCATACGAAGACTGGATGTTCTACGAGATGGTCGACACGTTGAGCCACCTCTCTGGCCGTGGTGCCTTTGAAGGAGACATGCTCTATCTCGATCACATGCCCACGAGTCGCCTGTTTGGATATCAGGTAGGAGACCTTGGAGCCAACAACCGCAACGCCAACTTCGGTGTGAGTGGATGGTTCTGGTACCGCGGAATCATCGCAGGCCAAGATGTGGTTGGAACAGGTGACGTGAATGCCGATTTGGAGAATACGGAAACGGACGCACCGGCGTGTCCCATGGTAGAGGAGTCTCGGCGTGTGGCCATGGCTTGGAGCGACTGTGGACATGACTTGATCGAATACACAGTCGAACGGATTGATGAAGAGGCGCCCATGTTCGTCTCCTTGCCTGTTCTCGAATCCACAAACTGCACCAGTTTGCCAGATACAGCTGGCCTTGACGCATTCGAAGTTTTTGATGCTTGTGGATCCCCCCTCACTTTGTCCAATGTGGACTCAGTAGCCGGCGAACCTTGCGCTCAAATGGCCTACCGGACTTGGACGCTGACCGATGCCTGTGGCAACAGCTCGGATACAGTGCAAACCGTGGCGCTCATTGACGAGACAGGACCGACGTTTGAAGTGGAAGACACCACCATTGTCTGTGATGCTTGGGACGGTTACGAACCCTTCATCCCCAACTTCCAAGATGACTGCTCCCCCGCGGACAGCATCACTTGGGCATTTGCAGACACCGTTACTTCTGGCTTCTACCCCTTTTACTTCACATTGGACCGGGTATACACCGCCACGGACCTCTGTGGCAACAGCACTTCCGACACCATGACCATCTCGGTCATTGATACGGTGGCGCCAACGTGGACTTTCTTGCCTCCTGACACCACCATTTTGTGTGATGAATGGGAGGACTACACCATCATCCAGCCCATCGTCGAAGACAACTGCGACCCCAATCCAGAGGGACCTGGCGGTGGCGGTGCCACAGACACCACCATTACTGAAGGAGATTGCTTTGGGCAGTTCATTGTGGAATTGACGTTTGAGTTCACGGACATGAGCGGCAACACCATTACGTATGTGCAGCTCATTGAAGCGGTGGACACCATCCCCCCGACTTTCCCTTACTTCCCGCCAGACACCACGTTGTCTTGTGACGATGCCTGGCCACAACCCAACGACGCGCCTGTTTGGACGGCCACGGTCGAAGACAACTTCTGCCCATTCGAAGTCACTTGGGAAGACTCGATTGCAACTGGTGCTTGCCTGGGAACGGACACGCTCTTCCGTGTCTTCACTGCTGTGGATGACTGCGAAAACACAACTGTTCAGGTTCAAACCATTGTCCGCGTGGACACCGTCGGACCTGCTGTGACGTTGACCCCACAGGACAGTGTCATTGCCTGTGGCGAGCCGCTCCCGGAACTCAACTATACCGCGGAGGACAACTGTTCAGGTGTAGACAGCATCTGGGTTACCGTTGACACCCTCGATATCACTTTTGGGCAGCCTGTCTCTACAGGTTTTGAATCTTGCAACCTCGATGGGTTTGTGGCCGAAGGCGGCTCCATTTCCATTTCGAATGATGCCTTTGATGGCACTTGCGCGTTGAGCATGCTCCACGCAGCTGGTGATCCTGCCCACAACTTCTACCCAGCCGACATCATGGCGGGAAGGGGAACCTACCGTGTCATGGCACGGGCCGATGGCTTTATCAGCGACAACATCATCGAGATGCTGGCTGGTGACAATGCTGGCGACGCTTCCTTGAAGTTGACTTTACGCCCATTGGGCTCTGACAACCCCGGCATTTCATTGGCTGGATTCGGCATCGATGAAGCCGCAGACGCCACCATGGACTTGAATACTTGGTACGAAGTGGTGGTGGTGTTGGGAGAGTCCACCGTTGAGGTGACCATTGACGGTGCTACAGTCATCGAGACCGCGGCTCCAGCTGACCTTCCCGAGGAGGGCCGCTTCAAGCTGGCCTCGGCTTACTCAGGTTCTTATGACGACATGTCATACCTGCCTGAAGACCCCTGTCCAGTGGTGGAGCGTCTGATGCGCACGGTATATGCCATGGATGGTTGCAGCAATGTTGACTCCGATTTCCAGGTCATTGACGTGATCGACACGGTGGCCCCCGTGCTGCTGTTCGTTCCTGAAAATGCCGAAATCGATTGTACGGACCCTTGGCCGATGCCCACAGATTCCGAGCTCTGGATGGCCACTGCTGAAGATGCGTGTACCAATGTGCAAGTCAGCTGGAGCGACGAGATCGTCCCCAATGCTTGCCCAGGAAGCAGCACGTTGTACAGGACCTTTACTGCCATGGACGACTGCGGCAATTCCACTGCTGTCATGCAAACCATTGTACAGTCCGATGTGGAAGGGCCTCAACCCGACCCCACTATGCTGCCGGCCGACACTTTGGTCAGCTGTGACGCCGTCCCTGCAACGCTCGACAGTGCGTCCTTCGGTGCCACTGACAACTGCAACACATGGACCTTTGCAGTGAGTTCCGACACCATTGCTGGCGACTGCCTGTTCAGCTATACCCGTGTGGATACCTACACCTTCACAGACTGTGATGGCAATGCGACTGAGTTCGTGCACCAGGTGGTGGTCGAAGATGTCACCGCGCCCACATTCAGCTATGTCCCCGCGACAGACACCATTCCCTGCACGCAAGCATTCCCTCTGCCTACTGACGACGCCGTCTGGATGGCTGAGGCCGAAGACAACTGCAGCGAGGTGGAGGTGACGTGGCTGGACATCATCGTGCCCAATGCCTGCCCTGGCAGCAGCACCTTGACCCGGACATTCACAGCCGTGGATTCCTGTGGCAATGCCACTGTGGAGTCTCACAGCATTGTGCAAGTGGATGTGGAAGCGCCCCAGCTCGATGTGGCCCTGTTGCCACAAGACACAATTGTCAACTGCGACAATGTGCCTGCGACCCTCGACAGCTTGGCTTTCGAAGTAACCGACAACTGCAACACTTGGACATTTGACGTCTCTTCGGACACCATTCCTGGAGCATGTGGTCCTGCCTTTGTCAGGTTGGACACATACACCTTCACGGACTGTGATGGCAACGCCACCGAGTTCTTGCACACGGTTACGGTGCAGGATACAACACCACCGGTTTTCCTGTTCTTCCCGTCTGACGATTCTCTGACCTGCACCGAGCCCTACCCGACTCCTGCGGATTCAGATCTCTTGTTGGCCACCGCTGAGGACAACTGCAGCTTGGTCGATGTCTCTTGGGAGGACCTACTCGTTCCCGGACCATGTCCCGGTGTGGACACTTTGTTCCGAACGTTCACCGCTTTGGACTCTTGCGGCAATACAACGTCGCAGGTTCAGACCATGTTCCATTTCGACAACGTCGCACCGGTCATCAATGTGTTCCCGAACGACACCACGATTGATTGCGATCCGGTGAATGAAATAGGAACCTTGGACAGCGCCTTCTTTGCTGTTGAAGACAACTGCAATCCCTGGACGTTCGAAGTCTCTACCAATGATGATGAGCAGGAGGACAGCCCATGCGACTACACGCGTTTTGACACGTATACGTTTACGGACTGCAGTGGCAATGCCACCACCTTCGTGCACGTGATCACCGTTCAGGACACCACGGGGCCCAACATCACAGAGGAGCCAGCAGATTTGTACCTGATGTGTCCTCAGGAGGTTCCTGAGTTTGACACCACCTTGCCTGTCAGTGCGTGGATGGACGATGCCAACCTCGACATCACCGACGATTGCAACGGAGATCCCGATGACATCACGGCCACCTATGAAGATGACGTTGCTGTGTATGTCGATGGCACACACTACACCTTGACACGCTCTTGGGTTTTTGAGGACCACTGTGGCAACACCACTTCCTATGATCAGTTGATCGATGTGAACGAACCACAGCCCATTCTGCCCAATGCCTTCAGCCCTCCGGGTGCCAATGGCAGCAACGGATACAACGACACCTTCGTGATCGAAAACCTGGGCACGGAAGGTGATGGAGAGACTTCCTACCCTCCATGCTATTGGGGAGATGACCCCTCATTCACCTACTTCCAGGTGTTCAACCGCTGGGGAAGCATGGTCTATGAATCTGAGCCTGGAGAGATGTATCGGAACGATTGGGATGGTAAGAATTCCGTTACTGGAAATCCTGTAGTGGATGGTACCTACTTCGTGTTGCTGAGGTTTGAGGATGGACGCAAGTTTGGATCATACGTAGATGTCCGCAAGGACTAAGCGAGGACTTGACTTGAATTGAAGAAAGACATTCAGATGAAACGCATAAAGCTCTTCCTACTGATTTTGCCCCTCTTGGGTGCGGCCCCGCTTTGGGCGCAACAGGATGTGATGATCAGCCAGTACTTGTTCAATGGGCTGTTGATCAACCCGGGATACGCTGGATCACACCCGTACACTTCATCCAGCTTGCTGCACCGCAGCCAGTGGAACCAATTCGATGGTGCTCCAACGACCAGTGTCGTTGCCCTCGATGGTGCCCTGCGCAACAACAGCATGGGTGTCGGTGTCTTGATGGTCCATGACCAAATTGGACTGACTACCCAGACCGATGTGGCGGTCAACTTTGCCTACCGCATGCGATTGGGTGCAGGCCGCCTTGCGCTCGGACTCAAGGGCGGGATGGCCAATACCCGGGCCGACCTTTTTGCTGCAGAATTGACCGATCCAGGCGATCCCAATTACAGCGAGAATCAGCAAATCACCCAATCGGCTCGGTTCGGATTTGGTGCTTACTACCACATGCAGCGCTTCTATTGTGGCGTGTCCATTCCAACGCTGACCGCACTGGGCCCTTATGCAGAGACGATTGAGCCACACTTGCTGACGACAGCAGGAGTGGTGCTAAAGGCGTCTGACGGGGTCATGCTCAAGCCCAGCTTTTTGCTCAAGGCCGTTCAGGGCGCTCCCGCCCAGTTGGATTTGAACCTCCATGCCTTGTTCCAAGAGCGCATCTGGCTTGGTGCTGGTTGGCGCTCTGGCGACGCTGTTGTGAGCATGATGGAAATCCAAGTCACGCCTGAACTGCGCATTGGATACGCTCACGACTTCACCTTGAGTGAGATTAGGAACTACTCCACGGGATCCAACGAGATCCTCATTGGTTTTGATTTTGGACAGGGCATCAGTGCCAAGCGTTCTCCCCGTTATTTCTGACCCCATGCTTGCTCGAATTTTCTCCCTCTCCCCCTCCCTCCTGCTTGGCGTGGTGTTGATTGGCATGGTTGCTATCTCAGGATGCGCCCGCCTACATGTTGAAGAAGGCCAAGCGGCATTTGAAGAACTCCGCTACCAGGACGCCATCCACCACTTCGGAAAAGCGGTTCAGCGGATTCCCAGCCCTGAATCCTACAGGATGTTGGCTTCGTCCCATGCGCTCATCAATGAACCTCTGGAGGCTTCAGCCGCCTATGCCATCTTGGTGGCTCAACCCGAGGCGACAGATTCAGACCGAATTTCATACGCCGAGACGCTCTTCAAGCAGCGTCGCTACGCCGAAGCAGAACGTCTGCTCAATGCGGTAAGTCAGCGTGACCCGGGCAACGAGGTCGCCTCTGCTTTGCGCCAAAGTGCATTGCTCGCCCAAGACGGTTCGCGTGACACCATGGCCTTTGAATTGGAGCCCTTTCCAACCGAAGGCATCCGTTCTGCATTTGCCCCCTATCGGAATGGCAACACCTTGTACTTCACCGGTGCCCTCGAAAAGCCCGGTGCGCGAGACCCCTACACCGACCTCAGTTACACCGACCTCTACCAGATGCCCGTGTCTGGTGGTGCACCCCAGCTCGTACCCGGTGTGAATGGCCCATATCATGATGGCATTGCCACCATTTCACCAGATGGGTCGAAGATCTTTTATACGCGCAGCTCACATGCCCCTGAGAAGTCTGGCAAACTGCTGCTCGATGAGGCGTCGGTGAACAACACGACCATCTTCTATGCCAGAAAAGGGCTGGAGTCTTGGAGCAATGACATCGAGATTGGACTGAGCGACGGATCGAACATGTACGCGCACCCATCATACAGTCCCGATGGAACTGCCTTGTACTTTTCCAGTGATATGCCAGGTGGCTATGGAGGAATGGACCTCTATCGCCTGGACCGCAACGGTGATACTTGGTCTTTCCCTCCTGTAAACCTCGGCCCTGCTGTCAACAGTGCAGGCGACGATGTTTTCCCGAGCATGAAAGGAAGCGACACCTTGTTCTTTGCTTCTGACGCCCAAATCACACTTGGTGGCCTGGATGTTCTTTACTCTGTGAAAGGGGACGATGGAACGTGGGGCAATCCCGTGCACTTGGATTACCCGCTCAACAGCCAGAGCGACGACTTCTGCATCTCATTTGACGATGGGGGCAAGTCTGGGTTTGTGTCTTCAGACCGCTTCGGGTATGACCGGATCATGAAGTTCCGCGTGGTAGAGCGCCCTCTGACCGTTCGGGGCATGGTCATCGACAGCGAATCTGGCGAACCGATTGCAGATGCCAATGTTGACCTGCTGGACGCCTTGGATGGCAGTGCGGTGTCTTTGAAAAGTGACGGTGAAGGCCGGTTTGAATTGAACCTTCCCCATGGCAGAAGTTTCCGGGCTGAAGCGACCATGGAGACATACTTCGCCGAGAACATCACCTTGGACACACCCGAAGACGTTTTGGTCCGCGACATGGAAGTCACCATTGTGTTGACCCCAACGAGCGAGCTTAATACCGATGAGTACGCCAGCGCCATTCGCGAGGGGGACAGCTTTGAGCTTCCAGAAATACGTTGGGATTACGACAGCTATCGCTTGCGCGATGAAGCCAAGCCTGCCCTTTCACTGGTGGCTGAGTTCTTGCGTAACCGTCCAGGCATCGAAGTCGAGCTGCGTTCGCATTGCGATTCACGCGGTACCGATCGCTACAACCAGAAATTAAGTGAGCGTCGTGCAGCTTCCGCTGCGCGGTACCTCAAAGACCTTGGTGTTTCAGAAAGTCAAGTCTCCCCAGTCGGTGTCGGCGAAGGAGAGTTGCGCAATGAATGCGGAAATGGCATTCCTTGTTCTGAAGCCAAGCATCAAGAAAATCGAAGAACTGAGTTTCTCGTGATCCGCACGCCGGACCGCGAAAACTAAAGCCCCTTCGACCTTTACCAGAATAACCAACCACCAAAAGAAAACGGGGGATCCTATGGATCCCCCGTTTTCTTTTTGCCACCCTGTTGAAGGGAGCTATTGGTCTACACCACCTCAGGCGAAATGCGGCCCAGGATAGTAAGCGTTGTCTCCCAACTCCTCCTCAATGCGGAGCAATTGGTTGTACTTGGCAATCCGGTCACTGCGTGATGCACTGCCCGTTTTGATTTGACCGGTTGACAGAGCCACCGCCAAGTCGGCAATGGTCGTGTCCTCGGTCTCACCGCTCCGGTGGCTCATGACGCTGGTGTAACCACAACGGTTGGCCAACTGCACAGCCTCAATGGTTTCGGTCAACGTTCCGATTTGGTTCACCTTGATGAGAATAGAATTGGCCACGCCCTCCTCGATGCCCCTGCTCAGGCGCTCCACGTTGGTCACAAAGAGATCATCTCCGACCAACTGGGTGTCGTCACCCATCGCGTCCGTCATGAGCTTCCAGGTGGCCCAATCGTCCTCGTCACATCCATCCTCAATGCTGATGATGGGGTACTTGCCACGAAGCTCCTTCCAGTAATCTACCCAGGCAGCACCATCCATCTGCTGACCGGTTCCGGACAGAATGTAGAGGCCCTTCTCCTTATCGTAGAATTCGCTACTCGCAGCATCCAACGCCAACTGGAAGTCTTCGTTCGGCTTGTAACCTGCCTTCTCTATGGCCATCAAAATGGTGTCGAGCGCTTCCTCATTGGACTTGAGGTTTGGAGCGAAACCGCCCTCATCCCCAACGTTTGTACTGAGGCCTTTGCTGCTCAACACCTTCTTGAGATGGTGGAACACCTCTGTGCCCATGCGGAGTCCCTCTGCGAAGGTGTCTGCCCCAACAGGCATGATCATGAACTCCTGGATGTCAATCGCGTTGTCTGCGTGGGATCCACCGTTGATGATGTTCATCATGGGAACCGGCATCAGATTGGCGTTGACACCGCCGATGTAACGGTAGAGAGGCTGCCCAAGGGAACCTGCTGCCGCTTTCGCTGCAGCCAAGCTGACTCCGAGGAGGGCATTGGCCCCCAAGTTGCCCTTGTTCTCTGTGCCGTCGAGGTCGATGAGCGTGTGGTCAATCCCCACCTGATCAAAAATGTCCATGCCACCGAGCTCCTCGGCGATGGTCACGTTGATGTTGGAGACGGCCTTCTTGACGCCTTTTCCGAGGTAGCGGCTCTCATCGCCGTCCCTCAATTCCACCGCTTCGTGCACGCCGGTGCTCGCCCCCGAAGGAACAGCTGCACGCCCGACTACGCCTTCGCCTGTGACGACTTCAACTTCTACGGTTGGATTGCCCCTGGAATCCAAGATTTCACGGGCATGAATGTGATCAATGTATTGCATGTTCAGGCAGGCTGTGTTGCGCCTTGTTGAGTGATGTGCTGAATGAAACGGTCAAATAGATGTCGGCTGTCGTGAGGCCCTGCACTGGCCTCGGGGTGGAACTGAACGGAAAAGACGGGCTGACCGTCGAGCTTGATGCCCGCGACAGTGCCGTCGTTCAAGTGTTCATGAGTGACGGTCACCCCTTGCACCTCTGAAAGGGAGTCCCGACTCACCACAAAACCATGGTTCTGAGAGGTGATCTCACACTTTCCGCTCTCAAGATCTTTCACCGGATGGTTGACACCTCGATGGCCTTGGAACATCTTTTCTGTGCGCAGGCCTTGACTCAGGGCAATCAACTGGTGGCCCAAGCAAATGCCGAATACGGGTTGGTCCAGCGCAATGATGTCTTGAATCAGGGAGATGGTCTCCTTCATGGCTGACGGATCGCCAGGGCCATTAGAAATCATCCAGCCGGTTGGGCCCCATGCCTGCATTTCTTCCAAGCCAGTTGACATGGGGAACTGCCGCACAAATGCCCCCCGATCTGTCAGGCAGCGTGTGATGTTTTGTTTGTTACCGAGATCCAGCAATGCAATGCGGACGGGGCTGTTAGGGTCACCAGCGTCCTCGGCTGCTTGCCGGGTTACGCCGCTGGACAACTCAAGTCCTTCCATCGAAGGGGTTGCTTTCAAACGGGCCAGTAGCTCCTCATTTGGTGTGCCGTCGTTGGAGATCAAGGCATTCATCGCTCCGCAGTCCCGAATGTGCTGAATGAGACCACGGGTATCAATGTCGGCAATGCCCACAATGCCATCCCGAACTAAACGGTCGGCCAAAGGCTCGACATCTCCCAGACGGCTCGCGACTTCACTGAAGTTGCGCACTACGAGACCCGCAATCTGTGTGCTGCCACTTTCGTCCTCTGCCGAGTGAACGCCATAATTGCCAATGTGAGCCGTGGCCATGACGAGCACCTGTCCCTTGTAACTGGGATCAGTAAAGATCTCCTGGTACCCATACATTCCGGTATTAAAGGCCACCTCTCCGGTTGTGGTGCCTGTTGCGCCAATGGCGGCCCCTTCAAAACGTGTGCCGTCTTCCAATAGAAGAACTGCTCGCCCTAAGGCGTCTTGAGACTCGTTGTGCATCATCGGAGCGCGAAGATAGTCCGCAACAGGGCGCTTCACCGCATTTCAAGGCTGCAAGGCAAGAACAGGATTTGAACAACCACACGGATGAGGCCCCACGAAAAAAGGAGGCCCAATGGGCCTCCTTTTTCAATGGTGTGTGAAGGGCCTTACTCTGCAGGCTTCTCTTCTTCTCCCTCAGCTGGGGCATCAGCGTCGTCAGCAGGCGCTTCCTCGGCAGCAGGTGCTTCCTCAGCAGCAGGTGCTTCCTCAGCAGCAGGTGCTTCCTCAGCAGCAGGCGCTTCCTCAGCAGCAGGCGCTTCCTCAGCAGCAGGCGCTTCCTCAGCAGCAGGCGCTTCCTCAGCAGCAGGCGCTTCCTCAGCAGCAGGCGCTT
>CAJQJX010000009.1 GCA_905478795.1 uncultured Flavobacteriales bacterium | reverse complement strand
GTCACAGGAGTACAGAGAGACTTTCTTTATTGGGGCTCCTCCTGCTGTACCCGGCTGCATCGACAATACCGCCTGTAACTACAATGCCGAGGCCACAGAAGACGATGGGTCCTGCACTTACGCCGATGCCGGCCTTAACTGCGACGGGTCCTGCATCGACGACGCCGATGGCGATGGCGTTTGTGACGGCGACGAGGTCCCCGGGTGCCAAGATGACTTGGCCTGCAACTTCAACGCCGTGGCCACCGACGACGATGGATCCTGCACTTACGCCGATCCCGGCCTCAACTGCGACGGGTCCTGCATCGACGACGCCGATGGCGATGGCGTTTGTGACGGCGACGAGGTCCCCGGATGCCAAGATGACTTGGCCTGCAACTACAACGCCGAGGCCACCGACGACGATGGATCCTGCACTTACGCCGATCCCGGCCTCAACTGCGACGGGTCCTGCATCGACGACGCCGATGGCGATGGCGTTTGTGACGGCGACGAGGTCCCCGGATGCACGGATGCTGAAGCCACCAATTACAGCGAAATGGCAACCGACGACGATGGCAGTTGCACCTACGGATGTGCGCCAGAATGGGGCGACGCTGTCATATTGCCAGCGGTGACCACGGTACTCGCTCAAGTGACCAACGACGGCGGAAATGCCAGCGCAGACGACCTTGTGGGCGCATTCATCAATGGTGAACTGCGCGGCGAGGGCACCATCATAGATTTTGAAGGAGCCACCTATGTCAATATGACGGTATACCTAGCGGGTGGAGAAGAAACCATCACTTTCACCCTCTTCGATGCTGTTGAATGCGCAACGTGCAACATTAGCACTGAGCTCACCACCATGGGCTCTGCCGACTTTGGAAGCTTTGACGACCCCTTAATGTTTGATGCCAACTGCAGCGAAGCCACAGTGGAGGCAGACCTTGAAGCAGGATGGAACTACGTTTCCACCAACGTCACCCCGGACAGCTATGGCATAGCCTCCATGTTTGAATCTCCGCTAGAAGGCAATCTCCTAAAAGTGCTGGGCGACAACAATTTTGCACTTGGACAAAGCTACACCCCGGGCATTCCGAGCGTTTTCAACTCGCTTCAAATGCACATGGATGCGGCAGGCTACGTCATCAAAGTAGAAAACGCGGCGACCTGGACCAGTACAGGCGCCCCATTAGAGGTCAACAACACGCCACTCGATTTGAACGAGGGATGGAACATCATTGGGTATGTGCCACAAAATACCATGGCCGTCGAAACGGCATTGGCCTCCATTGATGGCCTGGTCGGAACGGTCATTGACGGGCAAAACGGCACAGTATGGAATCCAGCGAACCCAAACGAATTCAACAGTTTGCTCGACCTCGAACCCGGCCGGTCGTACTGGGTGAGAATGATCGAGGCCGGCACCCTCACCTACGCCGAGGACAACGGAGAAGATGGAAGCGGTGACGGCAGCGGGATGGTGACCGCCCAGTTGCGTACCGACGACAATGCCGCCACAATGATGACCGGGTGGGAAGTCGTTCGCACGCCAAGTGCAGCGGCACTCGCTGTCGAAATTGTGCTCGACGCATCCCCCATCCTAGGTGAAGCCTACATCGGTGCCTTTGTCAATGAGACCTGTGTTGCGGCACGGCCAGTCCTGGCATCCAATGGATTCAGTGCGGCTCAAATGGCCTTGATGTTGGATGGGCCCAGCAACGTCAGCTTCAAATTGTGGGTAGACGGTGAGGTCTTTGCGTCTTCCGATGAGATGCCAATAGAACCAGGTGAAGAATGGGGTCAAGGCGGAGAAACCTTGCCCGTCATCCATTTCCAATCAACCGCCCATAGTGTGGCTTCGCCAGATTGGGTCCAGTCATTCTCCATCGCTCCTGTGCCTGCCCAAGGAGAAACTTGGATCAACCTCGACTTAAACCGAGGCGGACAAGTGTTCATCCAAGTGCTGGATGCCCGCGGCGCCACCGTGGCCACGGTCTACGATGGACAATGGCCTGCCGGTGGACAACGGATGTTACTCAACGTCGCACATTGGGCCGCGGGTACTTATTTCATCAAGGGCTTGGGCGATCACGGCACCTTCAGTGCACCACTTATTGTGAAGTGAACCGGTCTACATACCGCACAAAAAAGGCCCACCAATGGTGGGCCTTTTTTATGCTTTAAACAGGATTCCTTACCAGGTTCACAGCGAAAACCAAAACCTTAAAATTCGATGCGAAACGTGGGACTGATGGACCTTAAGGACACACGTTGCCAAACGAAGAAAGCAGAGCCAACACATCGGAGACCCCGATCAAGCCATCGCCATCAATGTCTTCCGAACAGGTGGTCAATCCCACACACAACCCCATAGCGGGGTCCCACACTGAACCCGGCCCGCAAAAAACAGATCCATCCACAGGAGGGTTTACCACGCCCTCACAAGGGCCACAACTTCCAAAGCAAACGATTGGAACAGCAGAAGAACCCATTGGAACGACAACCCGGTTAAACCCACCAAGTCCGTTCGACACGCCACAATTCATGGGGACATCCTCTTCCAAAGCCCACTCAGGACCTGCAAGAAATTTGTACTCCACACTGTCATTGGCCAGCAAGTTCAACGCTGTGACCCATACCCCATCCGCATACTCCATAGGCGTACCAGAAGCATCCCAACCTTGGAAACTTCCTGCCACGTAAACGGCTTCAGGGAGGGGGGCCACCTCAGATACATCGACCTGAAGGACGACTTCATAAAGACAACTTCCATCGTCCAAATTCGCCGTGTCGTCAAAGTTCACCGCGGTACTGTCCAAGCATCCGGGGAAGTCCAAATTGGACAAACACGCCGCGCAAGCTCCAAAGCAAACGGCGCTTCCCCCCGACTCTGGCCCCAAAACAATCAGCTGTCGGTTGTAGCCTCCATATCCGTCTTCTCCACCGCAACCCGCAGGAACAGACTCGGACTGCCCCCAAGAAGTTCCATTGATGAACTTGTATTCTAACAAGGCCCCTGCCTCGGCCACAACAGTGGTCTGCCATAGATGATTGCCGACTTCCACCATTGGAGTCCCCGCAGCATCCCATCCTTGAAAAGACCCTGCCAAATGGATGCCTTGACCAGAAAGCAGCCCCTCGGCATCCAAATCGGTCGCATCCAAAGTGAAAGTGATCTCATAAGAACAGACCTCTTCGAGGCCAAAATTCAGTGCAGACACATCGCTACAGGCCGCATTCAACGGCAAAGCTGCGTCCTCAGCTACAGGCACAACGGGAGTATCCAACCACACATGGTACTGGCCTGGCCCAAAGTAAAACGGAGCACCCAGGTCCGTGACCTCATGCACTTCGCCCGTGAGCGCATCTGTCCAAGCACCGGTGTGGGGGAAACCGGGAACCATGCTCAGACCGATCACGTCAAAATTGCCGCACACGACGGCATTTTGATCAGGAGAATACAGATGGAGTCGCTTGCCCATTCCTCCGAAATCAATGCTGTAATCGTAGGTGGAAAAAACGGGGGCCTCTCGCTTGAGCGCATTCAATCCTTTGATTTTACGCGCCAACCCTTGGCGTTCCGGAATCAAGGCCTTGTCCTGCCATGGCTCTGGTTTCTCATCCAATTTGCATTCCTCCGAGTAGGTGCCGTCTCCGCAAGAAAAGAGCGAGACATCGTAGCCAAGCTCGCCCCATTGATACATCATTTTGGGGCCGGGAATGGACAATAAAAAGGCGTGGCCCATGGCCAAACGGTCCATTGAAGTAGCCAATGACTTGGTGTCATAACCATCAAAGGCATTTCCGTACAACATGAGGTCATGGGCGACCCGCTGTTCGTCGTGGCTCTCTATGTACCCCACAAGGTTCGGCCAGTTCCAACCCCTTGACTGCCAGGAGGCCCAAGAGAAGTCGCCCCCATAGCCTAGGATCGCCTGTGCAAAGGAGGAAGTCGACTTGCCCCACAACATGAACCCGCCATTGGCCAAGGCCGTTTCCTCAGCATTGTCCCCTAGATGTTCCAAAATCAAATAGGCTCCAGGGTGTTGTCCCCAAATGTGGTTGGCATAATCAAAGAGAATGTCCACCCTCCCTTGATCATAGCCGCTCCAAGCCCCCACATCTCCCAAAGTGTAACTCTGGGTTAGCCCCTTGGATAGGTCAAAACGGTACCCATCCAAATGAAATTCATCCATCCAAAAGTCCAGCACGCGCTTCCAAAAATTACGGGTCCACGGGTCGCCGTGGTCAAAGTCAAATCCCAAACCATAAGGGTGGATTTGATCCTCATTGAACCATGGATTTCCGGGTGAAACACCGCCGTCCGCGTCTTGGTAAAGCCGCACCAACGGGTCCAAACCAAAGCTGTGATTGGGCACGATATCCAGAATCACCGCAATGCCCCGTGCATGGGCCGCATCGACCAGCTTTCTCAAGGCATCGGCCGTTCCATAGGCCTTGTCGACCGCCAGACGCGGTCCCGGATTGTATCCCCAACTGGTGTTGCCATCAAACTCGCTAACCGGCATCAATTCAATCGCATTGATCCCCAACCACTCCAGGTAATCCAAGCGGTCGATCACATCTCCAAAATCTCGCTGGGCATCCCAGTCCCTGACCAGCAGCTCATAGATGACCAGCCTATCCTGAGCCGGACGCTGGAACCCTGCATCACTCCATGCAAAAGGGGCTTCTTCGGTGCGAAAAGCACCGACGGGCCAAGATGCGTGCTCCCAAGGAAACACAGGGCGGGCGGGAAAAGTGGACGGCGGTATGTAGCCATCGTTCCATGGGTCCAGAATGAGGGGCGAATAGGGGTCCGCCACTTCTACTGTATCATCCACCAAATAGTGAAACCGCGTCCACTCTCCAGGTTGCAAGTTGTCCACTTCTAGCCACCACGTGTTGCCGTCTAATGATCGGTTCATCAGGTGGTCGTCTGAAACCTGCCAAGCGTTAAAGTCCCCACGCAAGTGAACGTGATCCTTAGAAGGCGCCCTCAATTGAAAGTGAGCCCTGACGGGCGATAACACTGAAACTCCATCTTCCCTTCCCTGCGGAGGATCTTGAACCAAACCTTGCGAAAATGACAGGCCAACACTGGACAAATGGCAAACAACGAAGGCCATAAAAGCCAAGAATTTCATCGAATCCGAGCTCATGCGTGCAGAGAATGCAGAATAAGGTGTCCAAAGCCGCATAAACACTAAGATACGACCCCTATTTTCGCAACCGAAACGAACTGATATGAAGTACGACATCGTAGTTCTCGGCAGCGGCCCTGGCGGATATGTTACCGCCATCCGCGCCTCTCAACTCGGCCTCAAAACGGCCGTGATCGAGCGTGAAGCCCTTGGCGGGATTTGCCTGAATTGGGGCTGTATCCCCACCAAAGCCCTCCTCAAGAGCGCCAATGTCTTCGAATACATTGAGCACGCCGAGGACTATGGCATTAAAGTGTCCAAGCCCAAAGTCAACTTTGACGGAATGGTCAACCGCTCCCGTGGAGTGGCTGACGGGATGTCCAAAGGCGTTCAGTTCTTGATGAAAAAGAACAAAATCGACGTCATCATGGGCAACGGAAAGTTGATGCCAGGACGCAAAGTAGAGGTCACCACTGAAGATGGAAGCCAACAGATCGTAGAGGGCACCAACATCATTATTGCTACTGGAGCGCGCAGCCGGGTGTTGCCCAACCTGCCGCAAGACGGCAAGAAGATCATCGGCTACCGGGACGCGATGACCCTCAAAAAGCAACCGAAAAAATTGGTGGTCGTGGGGTCAGGGGCCATTGGAGTAGAGTTTGCCTACTTCTACAATGCCATTGGAACAGAGGTCACCATCGTCGAGTACATGCCCAACATTGTGCCCGTTGAAGACGAGGAAGTCTCAAAGCAATTGGCGCGCAGCTTTAAAAAGGCCGGCATCAACATCATGACTTCAAGCGAAGTCACAGGCGTAGACACTTCTGGTGCAGGCGTGAAGGTGAACGTCAAAACTTCGAAAGGAGAAGAGGTCATCAACGCAGACATTGTTTTGAGCGCTGTGGGTGTGGTCTCCAATATTGAAGGGATTGGTTTAGAGGAGGTCGGCATTGCAGCTGACCGAGGAAAGGTCATTGTAGACGACTTCTACAACACCAATATCCCAGGCTACTGCGCCATTGGTGATTGTGTGCCTGGGCCTGCATTGGCACACGTGGCCAGTGCAGAGGGCATACTCTGCGTAGAAAAAATTGCCGGACATGACGTCGAACCCATCGACTACGGGAACATTCCAGGATGCACCTATTGTTTCCCAGAAATTTCAAGTGTGGGCAAAACAGAAAAAGCATGCAATGAGGAAGGCATCGACATCAAAATCGGCAAATTCCCTTTCAGCGCCTCTGGAAAAGCCAGCGCCGCCGGACACAAGGACGGCTTCGTGAAACTCATCTTCGACGCGAAATATGGAGAATTGCTCGGGGCCCATATGATTGGTGCCAACGTGACGGAGATGATCGCTGAAATTGTGGCCATCCGCAAACTGGAGACCACCGGACATGAAATCATCAAGACCATTCACCCCCACCCAACGTTGAGTGAAGCGGTAATGGAAGCGGCAGCGGCAGCCTACGACGAAGTCATCCACCTCTGAGAAAGCCCCGTGTATTGCAACAAAAAAGGCGCCACTGGCGCCTTTTTTGTTTGAAGTAAATCTCAGGGCTTAAACCGCATTAGACTTCACGGAAGCCAACCGAATCCCTCTCGCACCATTTTCTGGCGTCTCCAATTCTTCCATTTTAGGCCGGCGTCTCTGAAGCTTTTGATCGTCAGAAGACCTTCTGCGCGCCTTACGATCGGAATACTCTAAAATTCGATCAACGTGAACCAAATAGCGTACCGCACTTCCGCCAAATGTGACGCCGAGCAGAAGAAAAGACATACCTACGCCCAGCTCTAACATCCACAATTCTTGGATGGATTCTGACATTCTACGAAAGGCCGCATCAAAAGCTGCAACAACTCCAATAGCCAAGAACACGGTACCCATTGTTCCGTGAACAGCCAATTTCCTTTGGGCAGTTTCCAATTCCATCTTGTTCGTTTAAAGCTACGTGGTCAATTCACCGCAAGTTCTTCACCCACACCTCACTTTATCGTGGGAGTTTTCTGACTTATTCATCGAGATATCCCCAAGCACTGCATCAGTCGCGTATCGACCACCTCTCCTTCTGCACCTTCCAGCACCACTATACCGGTCATTCTAGTCTCAAAATAGCCGTTCAAAACAACACCTTCCTTTACCAAAGAACCTGTGTAATCCACTAAATACCAACTGACTACATCGCTTCCAACATGATGTCCGAACCCTCCATTTTCCAGCTCGGTAAGACGCCATTGTATATGTAAGTCTTGCTCAACAACATCCAGGGAGGAGACCACACCCGCATCGAACTCTGGAATCGCAATGCTGTAGATATCATCCATAAAATCGTCGGCTGCCACTCCTTCGGAGAACACCTGAAGATTGAGTGTCCCGGTAATGATGCCATCGGTGGTGAATTGTCCCACCAACACGCGCAAGTCCTCACCTGCTGTTCCATTGGAAGAACCCAAGGTGACAAACCAAGCTCCATCTACGTCCATCACCAGACTTCCCCCCACTTCAAATTGATCAATCCAATATTCGGTCTGGGGCGGGAAGACCCCAATTGGAATCTCTCCTTCCGCGCCATTGGGTGCCACATCTATGCCAATGGTGATCCATGAATCCCATCGCAAATCCGGCAATGGGACAAACAACAATGGATTGTTGTTGTTTGGGGTCACCCACCCATCGGGGTGCTGATAGAATGCGGTGGTGGTCAGCACTTCCCCCTCCATCTCATCCCAACCGGACACCGAGGTCAAGTAATCCGTAGGGTTGACCAGTTTAGCATAGAGTCGGGCGGTCGTCATGCCTGGAATGCTGTCCACTGCTACCACTTCCCACTCCAGGGAATAAGGCGCAGAATGTTGCTGCGCCCAGGCTAAAGACACAGACCAACACAACAGAAAAGTGCAGGACAGCCGGAGGAGAAAGGAGGACATGACAGCAGCCCTTGCAGGGCGCAAAGAAGGTGTTTCAGGATGAGTCACTGGCTTGCCTTTTCACCTTCTACCAGCACAAGTCCGTCCATGCGGACTTCCTCGAACAGGTTATCGTATCCCGTCACGCGGCCCTTGACACGCAACAACTCACCAGGCTCAAGAATCCGGTGGGTCTGGAGCGTATCCCACACTGCGACCACTCCCCCTTCAAATGACGCGCGCACCCCATCATCCTGGGCGACCACTGCGTACAATTCCACCACCGCATTGAGATATAGGGCAGAGGTAGAGTCCTCCAAAGCCATAAAACCCATGAGCTCCTGAGGAACCAACTTGAATTGCGCAGATTCAGCGGCTACGTCCCGGTGAGGCTGGTCCATAAACAGCCATCCCATGCCCGCCATCAGCCCTGCCAATACAGGCAATACAATCCTCCATGATTTCTTAGTACGCATGCTTCGAATCTATTCTAAAAAGAGACGGCCCGGTGCGCTTTCGCACCGGGCCGCCAAACCAAAACCTGTCTTGTGATGCGCTAAGCGCACCGCCATTGTTCATCAAACAATCTGCAGAGAAGTGGTCGGGATGAGGATGACAGCCGTCAACACTTGGAGTGACTTTTATCATTCAAGTTGCAATAAGGCCTGTTTAGAGCCCAAGGCCGACAGTCAAACCAAAACGCCAACCAGGTCCGCTGTCTCTGTTGAGGTACTCTGACCAGCGGGAACCGTTAAACAGGCGGTCCTCGAGGCTGTCCTCAGCCAATTCCTGCTCCTCTGCATTCAAGTCGCCTTTGTGACTCCAACCGCGCGAGTAACTCCGAAACATAGGTCCGGTATATACTTCAAGACTAATGCCATTGTCTGAATACCATTGGTATCCCACCAAAACTCCACCTCCCCAATGGAATTGGCTCCATGTTCCATCGAGCTCTTCTTGAAACTGTCCTGAAGTAATACCTGCAGGGTCTCGGATATCCTCATCGAACTCCAAATTCCATTGTTCCAAGCGCCCCATGATGCTGACATAGACACCTTCCGGCATGCCTCCATACACCCAAGCATAGCGCCTTAGCTCTGGAGTCAGTCTCCAACCACTGTGCTCCAGCTCAACATCTGCCCAAGGGCTGACCACGTTGAAGTTGTTGAAGTCATATCGATTGAATTCCTCTGACGCGCCAATGCCCGCAAAAGCAATCTGCACAGAAGTCGAGGCATTCAATACATGCTCGTAGCCCAATTCATAACGTGCAAAATACCAGTCGCTCAAGTTCAGCTTCAACAATTGACGCGCATCAATGTCTCCATCCACTTGGGCTTGGGTGTGAGAAGGCGCCAGCAAAAGAGCGAGAACGGCGACACATGGAAGAAGTCTTATGGACATGTCTCAATGGTATAGGTCACTCCCAATATGCGCCAATCTTCCGAATCTGTTTTTACGAGTTGAAAAGCGTCATAGCCACAATGACTGAGTTCATCTCCAATGTGAAAGTCATAGTAAGTCCAAACATTGGCGAGGTTTCCTGTGAATGCGACTTGTGCATTCTGCATGCGCTCAATCAATGGTGGTCCAGGGACACAGACCGACTCCATCCAATCGCGGCCATCTCCAGCCGAAATGCTCACCGAATCTCCCCTAGTGTCAATCCGGGTCACGGTGGCCTCCTCGTGCAAAGCGTGCTCTAACCGAACACGTTCACGTGCCTCCAAAGCTTGAAAAAAGTCTTGCACGGCCCTCAAGATGAGATCCTGCTCCACCTTAACATCTGCATCCGAGGCATGAGGTGCCGTACCACAACTGGCCACGATCAGAGGCAGCATCAAGGCCCACCCCCAACAAGATAACGTCCTCAATTCAACCAGACTTTGCGTGAGTGAGCGGTACCTGAAGCCGATACGGCATGGACAATCGCCAACCCGGAATGAGGCAAAGTCAGGGTATGGGTTCCCGCTTCGAGCTCACCGTCAAACAAAATCCGGCCATCGATGGTCAACACCGACATGGAGTGGGCCTCTTGGCTCGTAATCGCAATTTCACCATTGACACCTGGACGCACTCCGAACGGCTCCACCGTAAGGTCTTCCACATTCGTGACCATCTCCTCAAAGTCAATTTGACCACCAGCAAAAGCATCCCCTGCCGAGGTTCCATTGCCATTGGCTGCGATCGACGCCACATAAATACTGACTGTGCCGCTGCCCGTTTCAGGCGCAACCCATTCAATTTCAAATGTGCCGCTAGAACACAGGTCATTCTGCTCAAAAATGTGTCTGCCGTCTACCTCATCCAACCAAATACAATCGTTTTCGTCTTGATCGTTAAACGCACCCGCATTGGATCCGTCTGCAAACACCGCTGTTCCATGCACACCATATCCTTGTGGGGTTCCTGTGGCACTGACATTGACCACCAAAGTGTGCGTCGCACCGGGCATGTACTGGCCATCGAGTGCGATGTCTCCTTCCACCACCAAAAACGCAGTGACATCAGGCGCGAAGTTCCCTCCTGCATGACACTGCTGGCAGGTATTATCGCTACCAGGGGCGCCTGTCCGGTCCTTATTCTGCTGGTGTGCGACACCACTGGAGTTGGACAAAAGTGCAAACGCGCCAACGGTCAAGAACGCGGCCATAAGGGCATGTTGATTCTTCATTTTCTTTAACTCTGTTAAGGGCAACCCGCCCCTGTATGAACACCTAAATAACGGCCATTGGTTGCAGCGGAATGACAGACATCATGGAATTCATTGACAACCGTCATCGGAAAGCGCACGCCTTCTCCTCAATTTATGAGGGCTTCTCCGATTCATCACTTTTGTCCACTTCCACATGATCAGTGTTCCCCGCCCACTGTCTTCTCACATTGACAGAACAAGGGCAGACCAATTGGTGCCTTTGCTCAATGTATTGCTCTCAGACTTCGAAGTCTTCCGTTTTAACCTACGCGGGGCCATGTGGAACGGCTGGGGTGAACAGTACATCCTATTGCGGGACATCTTACCGCAGCACATCAATCACGCCCAGGAAGCTGTAGATGCTTTGGGGCGGAGGGTGCGGTGCCTGGAAGGGCAGCCTCCCACTTCGATGGAGGCCCTGCTGGCCATGTCCAACTTGAGCGCCCACGAAGGCGCATTCCACGATAGAGCCTGCATGCGCATGGTGCGGGAGTCCCTCTCTCACTTGCTCCGGTTGGAGAGAGAAATCTTGGTTTTGGCGAAGCAAGCGAGCGACGAGGTCTCCATCCGCTGTATTTCAGACCTCATGCAGTTTCAGGAAGAAGCCTTGTGGCACCTTCGGTCATCGCTGCAACGGAGCGCATTTGAAACGGAATACCTGCGCAAGGAGCAGGGATAGTCCTTACCGCAGAATCATCAACTGTCCAGCGTGTTCTACGCCCTCAGGAAGTTGAAGCACGAAATAGTGGGTGCCGTCTGCAGCACCATCTCCATCCCATTCATTCTCGTAGCCTTCTGATTCGTAGACCACTGCACCGTTTCTGTTGTAGACCGTGAGGATGTTTTCGGGGTAGAGTTCAATGTACTTGAATACCAGACGGTCATTCTTGCCATCTCCGTTAGGTGTGAAGATGTTGACCAACTCGACGCTACAAGCCAAGATGTCCAAAACATGGGTGTCTGTGTCCCCACACAGTCCTTCCAACACATGGCTCACCGTGACCACCCCGACACCTGCTGCTTCCAAGTCAAGCAGTCCTGTCACAGGGTCTATGCCATCGTTGCCCGAAGGACTGTCCGCGCTCCACACACCTCCGGCCCAAATGGAACCCAACTGCCACTCCTCTACACCAATACACAATTCGTCGTTGGGTACGTCCACCAAAATCGCCGCATCACGCTGCGGTACCACTGTGATTTGTACCGCATCCACATCGGAACAAACATCCGAAATCGTATAGGTCACGGTGTAATTCCCTGCTCCGATACCGGGGTCAAAACTTCCCGCCGGTGACAAGCAAGTGCCACAAGACGCCGTCCAAGTACCTCCTCCTTCGGCCGCAGAGAAAATTTCAGTGCCCGCGGACTCACAGAGGTCTGGGATCTCATCTATAGTGGCGTCTACTGCAGGTGCGACCAGAACTTCAATGGTAGCGCCAACGCTGCACCCAAGTGGGTCGTTATAAGCAATGGACACCGAATGCGTACCCTCTCCAGCGCTACCGGGATTAAAGAAGCCACTGTTGCTCAGGCAACCTCCACAATCGGACGACCACACCAAATTCGGGAGGTCGGACCAAACTGCCTCGGCCACAAGATCAATGTCAGCGTTGATGCTCCCACCGGAACTGTTCACACAGAACGGGTCCTCCTCCTGCAGGGTCACATTGAGAATCGGCAAAACTTCTGTTGTGAAAGAGGCTGAATTGGTACATGACCCATTCTCGACTTCATAGGTCAAGACATTTACGCCCAGAGGCGCTCCGCCCGGATTAAAATCGGCTCCATTCAGACCTGTCCCAGACGCCGTCCAAATGCCTCCTGGAACATCCGCCTCCAAACCAATGGTTGCGGCATCAACACACAGTGCTTCCGGCAAATTGGCCGAGCCAATGGGCAAACTTTGGTCCACTGTAATGGTCGCTTCGCTCTCCACACCACACCCTGCACCAGGCATAAAGCTAACCGCATAGGTACCCGGACCCGGCGGGTTGAACGCCCCTGAATTTTGAATGCAATTCCCACAGTCGGCGGTCCATGTTCCCGCCAAACCGTCCCCATCCAATTGAATGGCTCCAATCGACTCACAATAGCTGAGGTCTTCTAGTTCTGCAGCAACCTCCTCACCAACATTGACCGCTACCTCACCTGAATTTGTGCAGAGCGTTCCAAAGGTGTAAGTCGCAGCGTATGAGCCCGACCCGGTTGTTGGATCGAACAATCCATCTTCGGTCACACAGTCTCCACAATCCGCCTCCCACACGCCACCTGCAGGGGTGCCAATCAATTGAACTGGATCTGCAAACGGACACAAAGCTCCCACAGTACCTGTATTCACATTGGGGGTCAATCCGACTTGAAGCTCCTCCACCTCGGTCACTTCCCCGCAGTCTCCGACCAAGGTGTAACTCACCTCCAAAATCCCAGGCGAGGCTTGACTCGGGTCAATGGCACCATTAGGGTCCAAACATCCCAAACAACTGGCAGACCAAGTGCCCCCAGCCGTATTGGCATCCAATGCGACTTCTTCATCCCCACTGCACAGGACATCAAGTGGATTTCCATCCATATCCAAAATGGAGAAATTGGCATTCTGAGATTCAAAGGCGAACTGAACCATGATGGTGTCCGAGGCCATGAATTGCGATGTGTCTGGTTCCTCCGGTTCCAGGTCACAGAGCCAGAACATGGTCACAGTACCGTCGAAATTGACCCCGGGCCCAGAGAAATTCCAACCGTTCTGTATGGTCAATGTCCAAGTTCCATCCCCTTCCAGAAAGTTGGCAGGTGTTGCAAAACAGCTCTCATAGAAGCCCCCTGCGGTCGTATTCCAATTGAAGGGCCAATCCCCCAGATTCGTGCCGGGCAGGTTGACATTGAATCCTTGTATGAAACCGCAAGTGCCCGAAGGGTCACAGATCTGAAGTCCCATGTCTCCGGGCCAACTGCCCCCAGACGAGGTCCAGTTGTTGGTGACGGAGAACCCGAGCAACTCGCCATCAAAAGGGAAGTTGATGGCTCCGGTCTGCGAAGCATTGAGATTGAAGTTGTAGACGATAGAAGTGTCGCAAGCTTCATCTGGAATGGCATCACAACTTCCAGGCGTCGGTGGTGGAGGCAAAATCTCAGGGAAGTTGGCACCAATCACCAACTCTGTATTCTCCTCAATGCACACCGAAATGCTGTCCCCTTGCCCAATGATCTCATCGTTCACGAGGTACACCAACTGGGTTTGCGTGGCTCCATTGGGGGAATATGAAAAGGCCAAATCATCAATGCCAAATTCTCCAGTATTGTATGCATCTGGGCCATATGCGCCTTCACCAGACCCGCCTTGGATGCCGACTACCGCCGTGATGCCCAGACAGGACTCAAATTGACCGATGTGCATCTCCACCTTATTGGAGGTCTCGAAGAGCACCACTTGAGTGACCAATAGGTTACTGCCACAACCAGTCTGCGGCAGGTTTTCCCAACTGATCACGAAGCGCCGGCACGGAAACTCGCCCTGCAATTGAGTCCGAACCTCCCCTCCGCTATTGCTGATATATGCGTAGGGGGCCATGATCGAATTAGGAGGCAAAGAGCCCGAACCCAAATCTTGGTTGGGGTAGTTAAACGTACCGGTCAGGCCGGTATTGAAAGTCAAGAACCCCTTCCGGCTCACCTTGAAGCTAAAGAAGTCGGTATCGAAAAAACTGAATCCAAAAGGGATGTCAATGTTGCCCGTATATCCAGTCGCTCCTACATCTTGAATCACACCTGTACCAACATCAAGAGGTGGTGCGTATGCAATGGAGTCGACGTCGTAACCTGTGGTTTCTGCTGAGCGCTCAAAATCGGGAACGACCCAAACGCAAGAATCTTGACATCCAGCCTCCAATCCTTCGGGCCCGGCTAAAAAGTTGCAATCCTCTTGAGCGTTTAGCCCACAGACCGAGGCGACAATCATCAAAGTCAAAGCGCTGAGGCCGTGACACAAAGATTCCGATAAGTCGAATTTGCGCATGCCGAAAATTAGGGCAAATAAGACTTTGAATTCACAAGCCTCAAAGACAGGACTCACCGTAGCTCGCCAACAACTCCAAGACGTCATTAACCCCCACCAAGTCGTCACCATTGACATCTCCAGGAAGGTCAGGGCCGGACTCACCAAAATCAGCCAAGGCATCGAGCAAATCAGTCGCTCCAACCACACCGTCTCCATCGAGGTCCAACGGACATAAGTCTACAGCGCCAAGAGGCCCGAAATACTGAGACACGCGATTCAGCGACAATTCTGCAATCTCAACTCCCAACTGCCGACCTGGAAAATCATCCGCAGGAGGGTGGATACCTCCCCAAATTCGAGAAAGGCTGCATTGATCAGAAGCATCGCGGTATGTGGCCCATTGCAGGTTGAACGTTTGACTGGGGCCATCTTCAAAAACCAGGAACTGATTCTGAATCACCTCAAACTCCCCCATTCCACCTGGAAAATAGGGAGAGCCCGTAATGGCGGTTAACACCTCCGCCGCCGCTCGAGAGAAGGTGCTATGCCCACTGACATAACCCGCAAATGGCGGGGTCACAAAGCTGGGCCTCTGATAGGGCCACCACTCTTCGGCCAAAATCCAACCCACCTCAGCTTCATCCCAAAAAGGAGAAATAATGGCATCGGGTCCTTGCCATGCTAAGACCTTGATTTTCCCCTCATTTCCTCCCGACGCCAAAGGGTCACCTGCTTCTACTACCTCAATGCGGCCTGGCACCAATGGCATACCTCCTGGATGGTAAGATGCCTGAGTAGAATCACTCCGTTGTCCCAGAGAGGCCATATATCGAATCGCCGAAACGGGGCGGATGTAATCATAAAAACCCTTGTGGGACCAAGCAGCAATCGCAGCGTCATGCATGGCGCCCCCGAGCGTCAGGTATGCCCGAACCGTATACCGCATGGCATCAAGTTCCTCGCCCTCACCCAGCCACTGGGCATTAAAGTCAGGGTGTTCCAGCACGCCGTTCAGCAGCACAAACCAATGTCCAGGAGGGGTCTCACTTTCAGGGCCGTCAGCCCAGAATTCAGCCAAAACCCTGGAATAGTCTCCCCTTGGAACAATGTTGGACGCATAGGCTGATCCCGTCATGGGATTTACCTCGTGGCCCTCACTGTAATCACCTCCTTCCAACAAGTTGTAGAAAGTATCCATTTCCGAGAAGCCCGATGGCCCCGTTGCATTCAGGTTTCCCTTGCTCCCCGGTCCGATGTCAACCATGATCCCGTCTGCAGGATGCAGGTGCGCGCTCCACAAGGCTACAAGCGAAAATCCCCACGCATAGGGATCCGCGATTTCAGCGATTTCCTCGCCCTCACCAAACATTGGAGGGGCACCGCAGTCGAGATAAACCGGCCACGACGAGCCATCGCGCTCAAGCATCGAAAGGCTTGAGTCCTCCAAGGCAAACGAAGCCACATAACCCCACTCTGCCCCTTGGAAGGGCGGAGTCTCACTCAAAACATTCCCCGATTGATCGACAAAAATCGGAATGGCCAGGGGCTGCCAAGCGTTGGGGTCAATCAAGTTCGGATTGCCCGGATCCGCCAATTCAAGATCAGGATTGATCGGCTGATAGTCCTGATTGGCAAAATCCATTTGCTCATTCGAACCGTCCTGCAAACCGAATTGGATCAACTGCGCTCCAATGTAATTGCCCAAAGCCGCAGGGCCTTCAGAAATGTTCTGTGATTGATAAGCCGCATCATACCCCAACTCAAGCATGAGCGCACTGAAAGAAGCCAGCGCATCAGCACTACCCGGACTGCTCAAAAATCGGTGGGTCAACAACCGGTATGCAGCGTAGCTCATGGTCTCTTCTACGGCCAACGCCTGCAATTCAGGATCTGCTGGAATGACCAACAATGAAGTATCCAACGGACACTCAAAACCCCTCCATACGTTTCCGACAAAAACCGGTTGATCTGCCTCATGATAGAGGGCGAAAGCATCGTACAAGGCGATCGAAGTGTGAAACAGATTTCTTGCGTGAACAGTAGGGCGAGCGAAGTCGCCCCGAATGGCTTCTAACAACACCTCATTCCATTGCCTGGCCACTGTTTCATCAACGGCACTTATCCTAGCATCTGCTGATGTTCCGTAGATCGTCGATCCTGCAGCCGAGTGTTGTGCGACCGCAGCAATCGGTGCACTGAACAAGACAGCAAAAAGGACTATATAAGAGGCCCTGGTCATGGTGAATTGAATATAATAACCGTGCCTCGAAGGGCATGTTTCCTTCCACCAAAGAATGGTACTTGGATTTGTGACCGGCGGTCATTAACCGCAGTTCAGCGACTTTAATCGCCTTCGCCCAACTCATTCAGTACTTTTTGCACTTCCCCTTCCGCCTTTCGCAAGCGGTCACCGCAAAAAGAAATCAGTTCAGCCGCTCGCTTGACCTTTTCGGCCAATTCATCCACACCAATCTCATCTTGCTGAAGGGCCTCAAGAATGGCCTTTAATTCATCAAATGCGGCATCATAGCCCGCTGGAGTTTCGGTCTTGCTCATTTCAAGTGTCGGTTGGTTTTGGTGAAATTGACTCTACACGAGACTGAATGGTGCCTTGCGCCAATTGTGTTTCAATCAGATCGCCCTTTTCAAGATCGTCTGCACGGCGCACGGCGCTGCCACCTTTGCGCGTGATCGAGAAGCCCCGCCTTAAGGTCGGGGCTGGGCCGAGCAAGGACAAAGTGTTCTTCAAGCTGCCCACACGCTCCTCGTGTTGCTTGAGCTGACGGGCCACTTCGCGATGGATGCGGTCTTGGACCTCATCCAGCGCTTCTTTTTGGACAGAAGGCATGTCCATAGCCACTGAGGACAACCTCGATGTGAATTGCCCAATCAAAGAGAGCTGCTCAGAAAGCAAGGTTCTGGTTCTGCGGACCACAGCGTTGGCACCGGAATGCAGTTGGCCCCGCTCTCCCCTCACCTGGGCGATGGGCCGCTCACGAACCAAAGTAGCAAATTGCCCAAGCCACCCTCGGTTTTCCGAAAGTTGGGCCCGGGATTCAGCCGCAACGGCCCGGCCCTCTCGGCTGACAGCCCCTTCGAATTCGGACATACGCTCCACGATGAAATCAGCCACCGCAGTAGGCGTTTTACAAGCCGTATGGGCCACAACATCAACCAACGTCTGGTCAGTCTCATGACCAACGCCCACAATCACAGGGATGTCCATCGCTGCTACCGTGCGGCAGAGCGTCAAATCATTGAACGCATCGAGATCTAGCTTGGCCCCCCCTCCTCTTAACATCACAACCGCATCCAGTCCGGACTTCATAGCAACCCGGCCGGCCTGATGCAAAGCCCGAACCAAACCTGTCGTTGCCTGAAGCCCTTGCACAGAAGCATCGACAATGCCTATGTCCACCCGATAACCCCATGCGTTCTTATCGAGGTGTGCCAAGAAGTCTGTGTATCCGGCCGTCCCCTTGGATCCAATGAGCACAATGCGCTGCGGCACGGAGGCCAGAGGCAACCGACCATTCCTTCCAATCGCCCCCTCTTTGCGCAACGCCTCCAAGGTGGCCTTCCTTCGGCGCTCCATTTCTCCGAGCATCGCAGCGAGATCGATGCTCTGAATGTTCAATGAGAATCCATAAACCGCATGGAATGCCATTCGCGCAGAGAACACGA
>CAJQJX010000008.1 GCA_905478795.1 uncultured Flavobacteriales bacterium | reverse complement strand
GCAACATGGTGTGGCCCTTGCTGGAGCTACCACAACACAGGTGCCCTCGAAGACATTTGGGAGACTTATGGCCCTGACGGCACAGACGAGGTGTATGTATTCTTCATCGAAGCAGACGACACCACCACTCCTGAGGACTTGGAAGGAACTGGAACTGCGACCCAAGGAAATTGGATCGAAGGCACTGGGTATCCAATCATCGACAACGGTGGCAGCATCTTTGACGATTACGCCGGAGCATACTACCCCACCATCTACACCATCTGCCCGAACCGCATGCTCATGGAAAGCAGCCAAATCTCGGCTGACGACCACGCCGCCATCTTGTTTGCCAACGACTGCGCTGCAGCGACCATGGCCAACGACGCTGCTGTTTTGAGCTACACAGGTGAAACCATCACTTGCAGCAACAGCCCATCCGCAGTGAGCGTTCAGTTGATGAACCTCGGTTTGGACAACCTGACCAGCGCTACTTTGGAGCTCTTCATCGACGGTTCTAGCGTGATGTCCTACGACTGGAGTGGAAGCCTCGACACTTACGCCATCGAGGACGTTCAAATGGGCTCTCACCAGTTCAATGGCAGCACCGATTTCAGCATCCGCATCACGAGCGGTGACATGAATGAAGACAACGACGTGTTGTTTGCCAGTGTTGACGGAGCCACCGAGTCCACAACCCTCTTCTACATCTACATCGAAACCGATGGTTGGGGTGCAGAAACCGGATGGGAGATCGCTGACTCCGATGGAAACGTAGTCGCCTCCGTAGCACCAAACACTTACGACAACACTTCTACATATGAGGAGTACGTGGGTGTTCCATCAACCGGTTGCTACACCTTCACCCTCTCCGACGAGTACGGTGACGGCCTCTTCGGCAGCCAGTGGGGAAGCATTGACGGAGCTTGCTATGTCTACACATTGAACGACGACCTGTCTAACTACAGCATGGTATACGGATACAATGGAAGCTACGGTTTCGATTCTGAGACCCGTGCCGCTGATGTCCAGACCGTTGTTGGACTCGAAGAGCAAATTGCTGAGACTTCATTCAATGTTTACCCCAACCCCGTCGAGAACGTGGCATGGGTGGACTTGAACCTCACCGGTTCCGAGGAAGTACGCCTTGACGTGGTCAACCTGCTCGGGCAGCGTGTTATGTCACAGGACATGGGCACAATGTCTGCGGGCAACAGCCGCTTGCAACTTGACCTCGCTGGTGTCGAGTCTGGAATCTACCTGGTCACTTTGACCGCTGGTGAGACCACCTCTACCCTCCGCGTGACCAAGAAGTAATCCTTCTGATATCGTTTTTTGGAAGACCGATGGGGCATTGCCTCGTCGGTCTTTCTTTTCTTGCAGATTCTGCAACATGATGATTCGAAACCTCACCCTCCTGCTGGCCTTGTGTTGTGCTTCTGTGCAAGCACAAGAAGTGCCCTCGATTGAATTGAAAGACTTAGGGGACCTGACCGTCGACACCCGTGCTTTGGTCGAAGCCGCTGAAGGCCCTGTCCTCTTCTGCTTCTGGGCAACATGGTGCAGCCCGTGTAAGCGTGAGCTCAACAACTATGCAGACCTCTATCCAGATTGGCAGGACGAAACGGGCGTCGAAATTGTAGCGGTCTCCATCGATGACCCCCGCAGCATGATGCGCGTCAAACCCTACGTCAACAGCGTGGGATGGGACTACAAGGTGCTCCTCGATCCAAACAAGGCCTTTGCAAGGGCCATGCAAGTCAACAACGTGCCCCACACATTCTTGGTCAATGCCGAAGGACAAGTCGTTTGGCAACACAACAACTACGCTGACGGGGATGAAGAAGAGCTCTACGAGGAACTGCTGAAGCTCGCTGAAGAATGAGGAGCCTCTTGAAATTGGCCTGGACCCTGGCCACCATTTGTCCTCTGATGATGAGCGCTCAAGAAGAGCCATCCACAGGCCAAATCACGGGCAATGTGCAAATGCTCTTCCAGACGTACCAAGAGGACACCCTCATTGGTGCGCAAGTCCCTCCTAGCAAAACAGGCTTCAACGCCTTTGGCAACCTGATCTACACCCGCGGCGACTTCTCCGCCGGTATGCGGTATGAAAGCTACCTCGACCCGATCCTCGGATATCCAGGCCGTTTCAGGGGTTCGGGCATTGGCTACCGCTATGCCAACTATTCCAAGGAGCATTTCGAAGTCACCATAGGCAACTTCTATGAGCAATTCGGATCTGGTTTGGTATTGAGGTCCTACGAAGAACGCAATCTGGGCATCGACAATGCCATGGACGGGTTCCGACTCATTCTCCGGCCAGCCAATGGTGTGGCGATCAAAAGCTTGGTCGGAAAACAGCGCTTTGACTTTGACTCCCGGCTCATCAACAGCCCCGGAATCATCCGCGCATTTGACGGGGAAATCAACCTCAATGACGCCTTCGAGCGGTGGGCCACTGCAGGCACGCGCGTGACCCTCGGCGCCAGCTTTGTCTCCCGCTTTCAGGAAGGCAGCACCATCTCCAAGGACACCCTCGTATTGCAACTGCCTCAAAATGTGGGCTGTTGGGGCTACCGGGCACAGGTTCAAAAAGGAGGCTTCCAGTTTATGGGGGAGTATGTCCGCAAAATCAACGATCCCAATGCCGACAACGGCTTCACGTACCGAGAGGGAGAAGGCATCCTCCTCAATGCGGGTTGGTCCACCAAGGGGCTCGGCATCAACGTCGGCTTTAAGGGCGTCGACAACATGCAGTTCCGTTCAGACCGAAACCTCCAGCTGTTCGATCTGCCGGTCAACTACATCCCGGCCATCACCAAGCAACACACCTACAATTTGGCAGCGACCCTGTATCCCTATGCCACAGTGGTCCAAGGTGAAGTAGGCTGGTCTGCAGAAGTGTTCTACACCATCCCACGAAAAAGCAAGCTTGGCGGGAAATACGGCACCAAGATCAGCTTCCAGTATGCCACAGCCAGCAGTCTGGACACCACAAACTTGAGCGGAACTGACGGTTCCGTGTACGGGTATCAACGCAACAGCTGGAGCGCTGGAGAAGACCTGTACATCCGCGACATCAACTTCGACATCAGCCGCAAATTCTCAAAAGGGTTCAAGGCCAAATACGCCTTCTTTCATTTTGACTTCAATACCCTCGCCACCCCTGTTACCACAGACTACAAGGGCATCGTCAACGCGAACGTTCATGTGGTGGAAACCCAAGTCCGCATCAAAAAAGGACACAGCCTTCGTACTGAACTGCAAGCGCTCTTCACAGGAACAGACATGAAGGAGGTCAACGGTGAAATGAAGGAGGTGAAGCAGGACAAGGGCGACTGGGCCACGGTTCTGCTCGAGTACTCCGTCAGTCCCCATTGGTTCTTCTCAGTACTGGATCAATACAACTTCGGCAACCCTTCAGTGGACCAACGCGTTCACTACTTGTACGGAACAGTAGGCCGCATTGAAGGAGCGCATCGGCTTTCAATTGGATACGGAAAGCGGCGTGAAGGCATCTTCTGCATCGGGGGCGTCTGTCGCGCAGTGCCGGCCTCCAACGGTTTTGAAATCACCTTTACAAGCAGTTTCTGATGAGTTACACCTTCCAACGGCTCGCCCCACTATTGGCAGCAACCGCTCTATTCATCAGCGGGTGCGACACCATCGAAGACCCCATCGTACCGCTCACCATCAACTACAGTGGGGAGATGCCTGCGCCCGAGTACCTGCCCATGACCAGTGGTCCGCAGCACGTTTTGCTCGAAGACTTCACAGCCCACCAATGTGGCAATTGTCCGCCCGCTGGTGAACTCGCCACACAACTCGCCGAGGACAACGATGGCCTGGTTCATGTGCTCGCCATACACGCAGGCTCTCTGGCTGCGGTCAGTAACGCCCCCTTTGACACAGATTGGACCAACACTGCATCCAACTTCTACTGGGACCAGCTCGACGTGCAGGCCAATCCCATGGGCCGCGTGAATCGCCGAGGTGGATCAGGCGCTGTGGTCCCCCCCACCAATTGGACAGGAACTGTCGCTGCAGAGCTCGCACTCAACGCCCCCGCCCATTTGCAGGGTGCTGCAATTCCCGATCCTACTGTGGCCGAAAATGTACACCTGCACGTACACGCCACGTTTGCAGAGGCCATCGATGGGGACGTCAGACTCACCTTGCTCATCAACGAAAACAACCTCATCGCCGCCCAATTGGACTACGGCAATGATCCCGAGGTCATTCCGGATTTTGAGCACAATCACCTGTTGCGTGGAAGTGTCAGTGGCCCCGATGGGTTGGTCGTCGCATCAAATCCCCCGGCAGGAAGCACACTGCAAGCGGATTACACCATCCAATGGAATCCCGATTGGGTCTTGGAAAACAGCCACGTCTTGGCCCTCCTGACCAACACCAATGGCGACGTATTGAACTGTCTGGATCTTCCTTGGTCACCATGAGGATCCCTGCCCTTCTTCTAGCCTTGGGCCTGGCAACCGGGCTGTCCGCACAAGTGCTCCGGTTCAATGGCGGACCCGTAGCGGGCCTCAATGCCTCTCAGGTCCAAGGGGACGACTACACGGGGTTCAACAAACTTGGATTATCCGGAGGCGCTTTTATAGATATCCGCAACCCCGACAACTACTGGGGCATTCGCCTGGAGATGCACTACGCAGAGAAAGGCAGTCGACGCGGAGGGGACCCCGAAGTGGGCACCACCACCATCGAACTGCGGATGAACTACATCGACATCCCCATCCTGCTCGACATCAACCTCGGCGACTACCAAGTAGGGTTTGGCCCATACATGGGTCGCATGCTCAAAGCAGAGAAGTGGCAGCGTGTGTCCGACACCTCGAGCTCACTGGAGGACGACCTGAACACCTGGGATTTGGGCGGCCAAGCCTACGCGCGGGCTCCCCTCGGAGAAGCCACATTCTTCCAAGCGCGCATCTCGGGAAGTGCCCTGAGCCTCAAAAAAGATGGACCCGCCTTAGGGTCTACCGCATTCGGGCCACGGGTCCGCAATGTGGCGCTCCATTTTGGCATCGGCTGGAGCATCCGCGGCAACAGCTAAACCACCCAAAATTTCCCGCGATTCTTCCCAAAAGAGGCGGGACACATACAAATTGTCATCACTTTTGATGATAATTGTCACCCTGTATGCGCTGATTTTCAGGTTATTGCATACATGCGCCAAGTCTATTTCCTCTCCCTAGCCCTTCTCTGGGCCCTCTCTCCTTTATTCAGTCAAGGCAACTTTGACGGCTGTGACCCTGATGTGCTTTTGGCCGTGGACGACCATTACATCATCCAGGAAGACGACCTTCCTTCCTTTACCGAAAACCTGCTCAACAACGATGTCATCAATATGGATGCTCTGGTATCCGTGGAAGGACTGCCTCCGTGTTTTGGGGTTGAGCAAGGGTCGGGGTTCATCTTCTACACGGGCAGTGCAGACGGCAGCAATTGCTGTGGGACCTTTGACTTCGTCTACACATTGTATTCCGCGGACCTGTTTTGCACGGCCCACGTGACCATCACCGTGGAGTGCGGCACAGACAAGGGAGATTGTTCGGTCATTGTTCTCGAACCTCGAGGACCTGGCCAAGTACTCGATGACACGGGAACCGTCGAGGACAGCACATCCGCTTGCGTCTACGTCTGTGAGAACAGCATCACCACATTGTTGGCCCCTTATTCTGACCAGAACACCTACGACTGGAGCATCACGGGTGGCGACCTGATCGGACCATTGCAAGACCCGGCCAGTGTAGAAGTAGAATGGACCACCGTGGGAGAAGGCAGCATCACCGTCACCATCACCGGTCCGGCAGGAACAGAAGTCATCCAACAGTGCGTCATCGTAGGGGAAGCCCCCACAGCCGGATTCACTGCACCTTCGCCCATTTGCCTAGAAACCGATGTCCAGTTCCTGAGTACATCAACTCCCGGGGCCGATCATTTCTGGGATTTCGGCGATGGAAACCACTCCGGGGCTGTCAATCCCTCCCATGCTTACACCACACCGGGAACCTACACGGTCATTTTGACCGTTACAGCTCCCTTGCTCAACGCAGAGGGCGACACCGTGTGCTGCTGTCAGGACACCTACGCCATGGA
Organism: uncultured Flavobacteriales bacterium; assembly: GCA_905478795.1. GTDB lineage: Bacteria > Bacteroidota > Bacteroidia > Flavobacteriales_D > Sanyastnellaceae > UBA8752. The sequence goes on along the minus strand of CAJQJX010000008.1, from coordinate 7,288 downwards.
CATCGAAGTCCTCGATGAAAAAGGGCCAGACATCGAGTGTATCTCCACCCTTTGTGAAGGGGACAGCGCCTGCTATTGGACGACGTCCGGATGCTCAGGTGCCACCTACATCTGGACCGCGACCGATGCCAATGGCAACAACGTCAGTTTCGCAGGTCAAGGATCCCCGGAAATCTGCCTCCAATGGGACCAGGGGCCCTTTGGTGAAGTCAGTCTTCAAATCCTGGGTTGCGGGGGCATCTGCGACCAGCCCACCACCGTTCAAGTCCCCATCATTTCTTCCACCGCTCTCATCGCTGGTCCACAGGTCGTTTGCCCGGGTGAAGCCGCCATCTATACCGTCCCGAAATGGATGGACGTTGAATACGACTGGACCGTTACCGGCGGCACAGTGGTCAACCAAGACGGCAACCAAATCAGCATCATCTGGGGAGCCGCTGGAGTAGGCACCATCCACGTGGAGTATGAAAGTCCCTTTCTCAGCGGCCTCCAAGGCCATGAATACCCCGATTGCTCCGGAGCAGGCGACCTGACTGTGGAAATCCTGCCCGAGTTGGAGTTCCTATCGGCACCAAGCCAAACCTGCACAGACCAATCTCTGACATTCCAAGTAAACGACGCCAGCGTCACCTGGTCGGTGAACGCCCCGGCCACGGGAACTGCCTCGGGAGCCCTGTTCACCGTCGACTTCCCCAGTGCAGGCATCTACACCGTCACGGCAACCGGCACTCCCGGAATATTCTGCAACCCCGAAGTTTCTGTTACGGTGGTCGTTTCTGACGCCCCGAACCCCGTCATCATAGGGCCTCTGGAAGGCTGCACCGGTGAAGACTTGCTGTATGCCATCGACAGCCCTGAACCCGGAGTCAATTATTTTTGGAATGTGCCACCGGGACAAGGCGCGCTCTCCAGCTTCCTTGGAACCAACACCACTGTCAATTGGTCCAGCACCTCCGCTACCCACCAGTTAACCGTAACAGCCTCCACCTCTTCACCACCGGTCTGCAGCGCCACGGCCACGTTGAATTTCACCGCGCAATTCCCGGTAACCCCCACAGGCTTGAACGATGACGTGGCCTGTGCCAACCAGATTGAAGCCTACACGCTGAGCACCTCTGGAGCACAAGACGGGGAGACCTTCACCTGGACCATTGTTCCCGCCACGGCCGGAAGTGTAGTGGCCGGCCAGGGGACCGATCAAGTGGAGATCCAATGGAACGATTTCACAGGAAATGCCACAATCGAAGTGACCTCTTCCCTGTGCGGCATCCATGAAGTCGGGACCTTTACGGTCAACGTCAACCCGCAACCCGAGCCGGTCATTGCGCAAAGCGGATACCTCTGCCCTGGCGCCATCAGCCCCGCCACCTTGTCCACCACCACCGCATACACTGCCTACGACTGGACTCCACCCAGCGGTCCCAATGTCTCTGGGTCACCGTTGCTGGTCAACGCGGCAGGATCCTACAGCGTAGAGGTCACAGACGGCAATGGCTGCGTGGGTACGGCATATTTCACGGTCGAAGCCGCCCCAGTTCCAATTGCCCTCATTTCCTCACCGGACCCTCAGACCATCTGTTTGCCCCATTCGTCAAGTACCGCAGCCATGTACACGCCGAGTGCCGCAGGATGGACCCACCTCTGGAATACGGGAGGCACAGGCAGCAGCGAGACCCACACCGTGCAGAATGCCCCGGGGTTGTACACCTACAACGTGACCACCACCATCGCGGCCACGGGGTGTCAGGCCACCGACAGCTACACGCTGGAAGAAGAGAATTGCGTGGGAAGTGGACCCTGCACACCCGCCGATCAATTGGATCCGACCGCCACCGTGAACTGCAACACGGTGACCGTAGATGACGGGTCTGTAATCGCCACCGGAACCACCTGGGATTATGATGACGGCACAGCCCCAACGGCATCCACCACCCACACCTATACTGAAGCGAAGTGCTACACCATCTGGGCCACAGCACAAGTGCCGGATTTGGGCAACTTCGGCTCATTCTGCACCGTCACGGATTACGTGGGGGTCTGCATTCCATTGGCGGCCGATTTCAGCTTTGAGATTACCGGTTGCACCGATGTGGCCTTCACAGACCTTGCTTCCTTCATTGACGAGCCCGGCATGGGCAACGACATCGAAAGCTGGGCATGGGACTTCGGCGACGGCAACAGCGTTGTGGGAGACCTCGTGAATTTCCCTAGCAACATCAACCCTTCCCACAACTATTTGGGTGGCGGGTCATACACCGTCACCCTAACGGTCACGGCCGCCAATGGCTGCACCGCGACGGCTACCCAAATGGTGGTCATCGGGTCGGTGGGCGTGCCCAACATTGCCATCGAGACGCCGTTGTGTGTCGGCCAACCCGGCACCCATTCCGCATCCGCCACCAATGCTGTCAACTACACTTGGGCATTCCCGGATGGCGTGGCTTTCCAAGGCGATATCATAGCACACACCTTCACTTCGGTACCGGCCAACAACGTCATCACGGTCACCGCTGAAGACGCACAAGGGTGCACCCAATCGGCCACAGCGACCGTCACCGTCCATCCCGAACCCGACGATCCGTTTGCCGCCACGTTGGATGAAATCGTGTGCTCCGACCCGGGCACCGCGCTGTTGCAGGCCATGCCGGGATTTGACACCTATCAATGGTCCGATGAGAACGGCGTCGACATTGCAGGTGCCACCTTGGACCACTACGTCGCTGGAGCCGGCGAATACTACATCTCCATCACGGATGTCAACGGGTGTCCACGCACCAGTGGACCCGTCACCGTGCAAGTGCTGCCCGATCAGAGCCCGGCCATCATCGGGCCCTCCATCGTGTGCGGCACAGATGGGGCCCTCTTCCAAACCGTAGGCAATTTCGCCGCTTACAAGTGGCTGGTAGACGGCGGACTGTATTCCACTGCACCAACCCTCAACCTCTCGGGCGCCCCGGGCACCGTGCACATCATTGAATTGGTGGTGACGGACGCTGACAACTGCTCGCATTCTTCCCTCCTGCATACCGTGCAATGGGTCGATGATGTCCTGTTCTCGCTCACTTCACCCAATATCCCGCCCTGCGCAGGAGACGACGTACTCATCGAGATCAATCCCATCCAGCCCGGCGTGAACTACTCCTGGAACATCGGCGCCACCGGCACAAGCATCACGGTCCAGAATGCAGGCGTTTATACCGCAACCGGCGTCAATGGAAACGGATGCTACCACAGTGCTTCTTTTGAAGTGCTGCCGGTACCCGATCTCTGTGCAGTGCCCACAGGGTGCTATGAAAACTGTGGCCCCGACACCTTGTGCGCCCCTGAAGGGTATGCAGCATACCAGTGGTTCCTCAATCAAAGTGCCATTGCTGGAGCCACGGACCCTTGCCTGGTCGTGAATGCCTCAGGCATCTACAATGTCATGGCCACCAATGCCAACGGCTGCAGTGCCATGTCAGGCGACCTGGAGTTCACTCTGCTGGACTGCAGCTGCAACATAGAACCGCTCTACACCATCACCGATGACTGCTGCGTCTCCCTGTCCTTTGACAACCAAAGCACCATCGACCTCACCCACCTCAGTGTCCACACCCACGGCGAACCTGCCCTGTTCTCTCCTTCGGTGGACTTCAACATCTTGAGCCTCGGACCTGACGAAGTGGATCTCAGCTACATCAGCAGTCCTCTTCCCCAAGGCGTCATCAACGATGCCGTTGTGGTTTGCTTCGACGAGCCTGGCACCCACGTCATAGGGTGGTCCTGGTTTGGGCCCGACAGCCTCTTTTGCGAGGATGAATTCGGATTCGAATGCCCGGGTGATACTGTACCCAGCGACAGCACCTGCATCACCGTCATCAATGGCGACATCGATTGCCTTGAAGATGGCAGCGGTTGGGACTACAACTTCACGCTGTGCAACGGGGCGAGCACACCGTACAACATAGGGTACTTCACCCTCGCTACCCTGCTGCCAGCAGGCCTGAGCATAGACCAAACCACGTTTGACCTTGGAACCGGCATCGCGCCCGGCGACTGCATGGATTTCTCCGTGACCTTGACCGGAAGCCCCACTGTGCCGGAAGCCTGCTTCATGGTGTCCGCGCACGAATCGGACCCTGCACTCGACCCCAATACCGCGTGTTGCTTGATCGAGCACTGCTTGGAGTTGCCCCCCTGTGACACTGATTGTGCGACAATGACCCTCTTCGACAGTTCCCACTGCGATGCCGATGGTTACCACCTTGAATTTGGCGCCTCCAACAACACGGGTTACACCTTCGGTCAACTCCAGATGAGCTATCCGGGGCAATTCGGAACCATTGTTCAATGGGTGACAGGCCTGAGCATTGACCCGTTGACATCCGGAATATTGAATGTAGACCTGGACCCCAACACTTTGCCCGAGAGCCCATTCTGCATCGACCTCGTATTCTACGAGCAAGGCGCAACGGGAGAATGGCTGGAGTGCTGCCATTTGTCCTGGTGCATCGACCTTCCATCTTGCGATGGCGAGGTGTATGGATGCACGGATGCAACAGCCGTCAATTACGACCCCAACGCCACCATCGACGATGGTTCCTGCATCTACGAAAGCGACTGCTATGGCCCAAGCGACCCCACCTATCCCTGCCCTGAAGTGTACGATCCCGTATGTGGCTGTGATGGGGTGACTTACACCAACTCCTGCTTTGCAGAGATGGTACACGGCATTCAGTATTGGACGCCTGGGCCTTGCGGCTCAACAGAAGTGGAGGGCTGCACCAACCCCAGTGCGGTCAACTATGACCCCGACGCCACAGTGGACGATGGGTCCTGCATTTGGGATACCTGCGTGTTGCCCACCCTGATCAACCCGTACTACCCCTGCACGGAGGAATACGATCCGGTGTGCGGGTGCGATGGCATGACCTATGCCAATGCGTGTTACGCCATGTATTTCGGTGGATTGGTCAGTTGGACGCAAGGGGCTTGTGCAGGAAGCGGTGGTGGACCATCCGAGCCTGACACCTGTCCCACCGACATCAATGGTGATGGCGGCACAACCGTGGCCGACCTATTGCTCGTGCTGGGCGAATTCGCCAACGAATGTGACTGAGCGGCATCCGGCCCCCGATGGTGTATCGGGGGCCGGCTCCCTCATTCTTCAAACTCCCCGAATACGGGCCAATCGGTGGATTCCACCGCCGTCCGCCACTCGGCAAATACACCACCCCGAATGCGCTCGAGGTGTTGCTCTGCAGCAATGACAGCGCGGTCCAAAGCTTTCAGCGCGTCCTGTGCATTGGCTCCGGGAGCTTCCATGCCACCATCGGCATAGCTCATCGCGTGCCACACGCGGTCCTGAATCCGAACCTCGGCATCGTAACCATTGAACCCCTCAGGTGTGAAGTAGCGCTCATCCAACGCGGTCCACTCGCCATCCAAAGAATCGGCCAGAGTCTTGACCGGCTTGTAAGTGGTGTCTCCCTTGGCCAGCGCGCGCTTGGCGTGGCTCATGCGGTCGGAAACAGCATCACCAGCGCGGCGCATGCGCTTCAGTTCCTCAAAGACCGCATCTGCGCGGTTGACCACTCCATAGACCTCTTCCATGTGGGCACGCTGGGCGTCCCGCACGTCGGAAGCAGCTGAGCGACGGGGGTCGGCCATGACCTCCACATTGGTCTCTCCCCAAATGGCCGAGGTCGAATCGCCTTTCAATTCCAAGACCATGCGGTAGGTGCCCGGCTCCACGGGGAATCCCCCACCCGGGCGGGCGTCCTTGTCTCGTTTGCGGCGAGAAGGCCAGAACGTTCCCGTTCCGCGCATGTCCCATCGCATCCAATCCATGCCCGCTTCAGGCTCGGGTTCCATGGTGCGCACGGTATCGCCGCCGGCATCGAGCACATGCAACAAGAAAGCTTCACCCTTGCCCACAGCCTCAAGGCTGTCCGGGTTGAAATAACAATGCACCCGCGCTCCACGACCCTTGTTGTCGGCAGACCAATACCCATCAGCAGGGAACCGTTCTCCAGCCGGGCGGCGCCACTCCGCCATCACCCCAGGATCGGGGGGAAACATGGTGCAAGCCGCACCACCAAAAGTCTCATCGGCTCCCGCCCGGACATAGGCACGGACCACCTCCAATCCATCGATCACGTAAACGCCACGTCCAAACGTACCCAAGACCAAATCTGACTCGCGCTCCTGCAACACGATGTCCCGCACCGGAACCGCAGGAACACCATCGGTCCAACGCTGCCAGCTGTCTCCGCCATTGTAACTCCACCACAACCCCTGCTCAGTGCCGCACCACAGCAGGTTCGGCTCTACAGGGTCTTGAAGAACACATTGGGCGTGGCCCAATACATCGTCTCCGTCAATGATGCGCTCCCACTTGGCACCGCCATCTCGGGTGCGGTAGAGGTAAGGCGCCCAATCGTTGCGGCGGTAGTTGTTGGCCACTACATAGACCTCATCGGGGTTGTGCGGAGAAATCCGCACTTGCGGAATCCAACTGCCCTCTGGCAAACCCTTCAAGCGGCTGCCCAAAGACTCCCATGCGCCGCCACCATTGACTGTGCGGTGGAGCATGCCGTCGTCCGATGAGGCCCAGATTTCCTGTGCACGCTTTGGATGAGGGGTAATGCACAAGAGCGTGGTGTGGTTCTCGGCGTTGGTCGCGTCCGTGGTCAGTCCACCGCTCTCCGTCTGCTTTTGCTTCTCAGGGTCGTTGGTCGTCAAATCGGGCGACAGAATGGTCCACGACTGGCCCCGGTCCGTGCTGTGGTGCACGAATTGGCTCCCGAAATACAGTCCTTCAGCATTGAAGGGATCGGCAGCGATGGCTGCATTCCAATTGTAGCGCAGCTCTGTACTGTCGGGGTGGTTCGGTTGGATGAAAGTCATAGCGCCGGTTGGGATGTGAATCCGGTAAACATTGCCGCCTTGAGACATCGCGTAGCACATGTCGGGGTCACCCGGCATGGGCACCACGTCGAATCCGTCGCCAAAACTGATCTCCTGCCAGTCCTCATTGCGGATGCCATCGCCATGCCACACATAGGCCGGCGCCTTCCAAGAACCGTTGTCCTGAAGTCCACCGTAGACATTGTACGGCATGTCGTTGTCGACGTTGATGTGGTAGAACTGACCCACAGGCAGGTTGCGCACAAAGCTCCAAGTCTCTCCACCATCCCGGCTAATGTTGATGCCGCCATCATTGCCATTGAGGATAAAATCGGGGTCTTCGGGATCTTGGTACCACGCGTGGTGGTCAGGGTGGGCGCCACTGTATGGCAGAATGACA
>CAJQJX010000007.1 GCA_905478795.1 uncultured Flavobacteriales bacterium | reverse complement strand
GAAGATGGACAAGACCGTTTGCGCCGACCGGGGCGTCATCACCGGAGCCAGCCCACTGGCATCCAACGAACTCGGCAAACTCGCCGTTAAAACCCTGCTCGAAAAATTCAACTGAACCATTGAGTTGGACCTCATTGGAAGTCGCAGGGCGCCATCACCCGGCCCCCCTGCTAGACCTGTCCAAACCCGCCTATGGTCATGTCAAGTTGCATTCATTGCCAAGGCATGGATGGGATGACCCACCTCCCAAGGCTGTCCGACCACAACGCATTCAAGTCCCCATCGGCGGCGTACTCCCAACATGAATCATCCAAAGAGACCATTTTGGCGTGGTCCATCAGCCAAATGTCCTTCGTTGGTGCATATTGATAAATCGTGCGCTCAATCGTATCCGGACAAGGTTGCTCGCATGGGAAACTCATGTACATGCCCACGCTCACGTTGTAGGTGGAGAGCCGGTGATGGTGACATTCAAAAACCTCATACCAACAATAGAGCAAATCGGAATCGGGCACTTCTTCCGCCCCAGCCGCTATCAAATCTCGGAACTCTGGCGCCGGACCATTTAGGTCTAACAATGATTCAGGGGCGGTGTCTTTGGAACAACTGAAAGCCAGGGCAACAATAAGAACCAATGAAAGGGACTTGGAAGAAGGTGTGAATCGCATGAGATGTTGGAGTTCAATTACTCGGATATATTACAATTATTTCTCGACCAAACCTCGGGCCTACTGGGATGCGGTGAATGACAGAAAGCCCCTCAACAACTCGACTGCATTGACTTTGATATTGGGCATGAAAAAACCCGCTCCGTGAAGGGAGCGGGTTTATCTTGTTGTAGCCCGTAGGGGATTCGAACCCCTGCTACCAGGATGAAAACCTGGCGTCCTAACCCCTAGACGAACGGGCCAAAGGGGGCGCAAAGATAGTGCGCGAAACGAATCCGGCAAGTGCGCCGGAAGAATACTCAGCCCAGGTAGGCACGGTACATCCAAACGAGCTTCTCCTGCTCGCGGATGTAGTCGCTCATGAGGGCGTTGGTCCCTTCATCTCCTGCCTCACTCGAAAGGTGCAAGAGTGTCCGCTCGCGCAGCAGGATCACGCTAAAAGCGGCCACACAGTGCTTGAGTGCCTCTGCCCCATCGGACACCTCTTTGACCACGGGAACTTTGCTAATTGCCAGGTATTCTTCGTGCGTATGGACAGGCTGACCTCCGAGCGTGAGCACACGTTCAGCCACCTCATCGATTTTGAGTTGGAGGTCGGAGTACAGCTCCTCGAACTTGGCGTGGAGCTCAAAGAACTCCTTGCCGCGGATGTTCCAATGAAAGCCCCTTGAATTCATATAGAAGACCGTCAGGTCGGCCAGCAGGCCATTGAGACCCGTGGAGAGTTGGGCTGCAGATTCGGCATTCAAGCCGATGGGCGTGTTCGTGTCCATGTGCTGAGGTCAATATGCACGGGCGAAAAGCACCCGGCGGGCGCTGGGCTCGCCTGTGCGGATGCAGGTGCCCGGCGTGGTGTCGCCTTGGAGGGGAATGCAACGAATGGTCGCCTTGGTTTCCTTTTTGATGCGCTCCTCGGTTTCGGCGGTGCCGTCCCAATGCGCGCTCAAGAAGCCGCCCTCTTCCAGGCCGGCTGTGAACTCCTCCCAAGTGTTGACCTCGCGGGTGCCCTTTTCCATGCGGTCACGGGCGCGCTCGAGGAGGCCGTCTTGAATCTCGACCAGCAGGCTCTGCACGTAGGCCACAATTTGATCGGCCGGAATGAAGGCCTTCTCTCCGGTGTCGCGTCGGGCGACCTCGACTGTGCCGTTTTCGGCATCGCGTGGGCCGATGGCCAAACGCACAGGAACGCCCTTGAGCTCGTACTCGGCAAACTTCCAACCGGAACGCTTGGTGTCGTCGTCGTCGAGCTTTACTCGGAGGCCTGTGGCCTTCAGGTCGTCGCGCAACTTTTCGCAAGCCGTGTTGACGACTTCATTGGCTTCTCCTCCTTTTTGGATGGGCACGATGACGGCTTCGATGGGGGCCAACTTCGGTGGCACCACCAATCCCTTGTCGTCGCTGTGGGTCATGATGAGCGCGCCCATCAAACGGGTGGACACCCCCCAACTCGACGCCCAAACGAATTCCTTTCCACCGTCTTTGGTGGCGTAGGTCACATCAAAAGCCTTGGCGAAGTTCTGCCCCAAGAAGTGGCTCGTGCCGGCCTGTAAGGCCTTTCCGTCTTGCATCATGGCTTCGATGCAAAAGGTGTCGTCGGCACCGGCAAACCGCTCGCTTTCGGACTTCACACCGCGCACCACCGGCATGGCCATCCAGCCCTCGGCAAAGTCCGCATAGACGTGCAGCATCTTTTCGGCCTCCTCCATGGCTTCGGCCTTGGTGGCGTGTGCGGTGTGGCCCTCTTGCCACAGGAATTCAGTGGTGCGCAGGAACAAGCGCGTCCGCATCTCCCAGCGGACCACATTGGCCCATTGGTTCACCAGCAAAGGCAAGTCGCGGTAGCTCTGGATCCAATTTTTGTAAGTCTTCCAAATGATGGTCTCTGAGGTGGGACGTACAATCAACTCCTCCTCGAGCTTCGCCTCGGGGTCGACGATTACCCCTTCACCGTCAGGATCATTTTTGAGCCTGTAGTGGGTCACGACGGCACATTCCTTGGCGAAACCTTCGACGTGCGCAGCCTCCTTGCTCAAGTAACTCTTTGGGATGAACAGCGGGAAGTAAGCGTTCACGTGTCCGGTGTCC